>DASUPR010000589.1:0-21119 GCA_036281015.1 Pyrinomonadaceae bacterium | reverse complement strand
GTAACGGCCCTGTTTGACCGTGCTGCGATCGACAACGTAATCGAGTGTTTCGCGGCCGACGCCACAGTAGTTCAAGAGCGTACTGCCTTTTGCCGAAGCGCCGTAAGCGGCGATTCGTTTACCCTCGGATTTTAGTTCGTTTAGCAGCGCGAGGAGATCTTCGCGCAGTTGCTCAACACGCGCGCCGAAAGTTTTATAAAAGTCGATATCAGAAACACCGCTCGCCCGCTCGCGGTCAAGTAATCGGACCACTGACTCATCACGCTCACCGCCGTGACCAGCGTAAATGCGCAGCGTGCCGCCGTGAATCGGCAGCCGCTCGACCTTTTGAACAGTCAGATCATTCCGACTAAACAACGCATCCAGAGCGGTCAACGAAAAATAACTCAGGTGCTCGTGGTAAACCGTATCAAACTCGCAGTTGTCGATCATGTCCGTCACGTACGGCACTTCAACGACAATCAATCCATCTTCTTTCAACAGGCGACTCAGTCCACGCACGAACCCGTTCAAATCCGGAACGTGCGCCAACACATTGTGCGCGTGAATCACATCGGCTTTAAATCCCTTCTCAAAGAGCTGTGAAGCCAACGCGTCCGTGAAGAAATCACAAACTGTTGGAATACCGCGTTCCTCGGCGACTTTGGCGATGTTGGCGGCCGGTTCGATCCCTAAAACCGGAACGCCCGCGCGTTTGTAATTACCGAGGAGATAGCCGTCGTTGCTGGCGATTTCGATCACGAGGCTTGTCGCATCGAGATTTTTCGAGCCAATCAATTGGGATGAGAGTGCCTCCGCGTGTTGCAGCATCGTGTCGGAGAAGGAAGTGAAATAGACGTAGTCGCGAAAGAGTTTTTCCGGTGAAACCGATTCGGTGAGCTGCACGAGAGTGCACGCCGAACAGAACGCGAGCTCGAGTGGGAATGTTTCTTCCGGCTCGTCGAGTTGCGCTTCGGTCAGGAGCGCGTTCGCCAGCGGCATGCGGCCGAGCGAGAGAACAGTTTGCAGTTCCGCGTGCCCGCACGACCGGCAGGCAAGCGACTGGCTTTCGGTCATCCGCCTTGCTCTCCCAAAAGCCCGCGATACCAATCGATGGTGCGCCGCAGTCCTTCGTCGAGCGTGAAGAGCGGCTTCCAGCCAAGCACTTCGCGCGCTTTACGGGCACTCAGGTACTGTTCGCGAATCTCGTTGACGGCTTCGTTTCGCACGTCCGGCTCGAGCGTGGATTTCATCAACTCTAGAATGCGGTCCACCAACTCGCTCACCGTCAGCTGGCTCTCGTTGGAAAAATTAAAAGCCTGGCCCGCGAGCGTGTTCTCAGTCGCGAGACGCTCCGCCAGCAGCATGTTCGCAGCGGCGCCGTCGTCGGCGTAGAAGTAGTCGCGCACAAACTTGCCGTCGGAACGGATCACCGGCCGTTGGCCGCGCAGCACGGAGCGGATCGTACCCGGCACGATGCGGTTCCAGTTCAGATCTCCGCCGCCATAGAAATTACCGCAACGCGTAATCGCCACCGGCAGGCCGTAAGTTGCAGCGTACGATTGCGCGATCAAATCGGCGCACGACTTACTGACGTCGTATGGATGTCGGCCCATCAGCGGCGCTTCTTCGGTGTAGGGAAGCTTTGTGTGTTCGCCGTAAGCTTTGTCTGACGAGGCGACGACGATCTGTTTTACCGCCGGACTGCGGCGCGCGGCTTCGAGCAGCGACCACGTGCCTTCGATGTTTGTTTTGAAAGTCGAGAGTGGATTGCGATTCGCGATGCCGACGATCGTCTGGGCGGCGAGATGAATCACTGTGTCGATCTCGTATTCGCCGAGCACGCGTTCCACGAGCGATTGATGGCGCACGTCGCCTTTCACAATCTTCACGCGAATGTCCAGGTGCGCGCGCACGAATTCACATTGCGGCACCCAATCGCGCACGAGGCAAACAACGTCTGCCTGCGCTTCCAGCAAACGGCGCACGAGCCAGCCGCCGACAAGGCCCGTGGCGCCCGTGACGAGCGTCGGGCGATCGCGCCAAAAATGCTTAGTATCTACGGCCATACTTTCCATGGCGGATTGTTGCGCCACAAGTTCTCCAGCATTCTGACTTCGCGCATCGTGTCCATACATTGCCAGAACGCTTCATGACGAAAAGCTACGAGCTGTTTGTCTGTCGCGAGCTTTTCGAGCGCGTCAGCTTCCAGGTTGCTTTCGTCGTCTTTCAGGTAATCAAACACGGCCGGTTCAAAAACCATGAATCCGCCGTTGATCCAACCCTCGCCGATCTGCGGTTTCTCGGTAAATTCCTTCACCAGATCGCCGTCGAAGATCAGGCCGCCAAAACGCGCGGGCGGTCTCACCGCCGTCACGGTCGCAATGCGTCCGTGCGCGCGATGAAACTCGAGCAGCTTCTGCAAATCGACGTCACACACACCGTCGCCATACGTCAGCATGAACGTGCCGTCTGAAAGCGACGCTTGCAAACGTTTCACACGGCCGCCGGTATTCGTCTCGTGTCCGGTGTCCTGTAGATGGACCAGCCAGTCTTCACAATCGTTCTGATGATTGTTCACCACTCCTTGCGACAGATCGACGGTCATGCTGCCGCTCAACGAGCAGTAGTCGAGAAAGAAACGTTTGACGACCTCGCCGCGGTAACCGAGCGCAATAAAGAACTCTTTAAAGCCGTGATGGGCGTAGTGCTTCATGATGTGCCAGAGAATCGGGCGCCCGCCAATCTCGACCATCGGCTTTGGTTTGAGCTCTGTTTCTTCGGTCAGACGCGTACCCAGTCCGCCGGCCAGGATCACGACTTTCATCTTCAGCAGTTCATCGCGCCACTTACTGAGGAGCGCGGAGTGATACCAGTTTATTTACGAAAGAGCGTGTGCGCCACATTCCATTCAACGTTGGACCACCCATGAGCATGTAATTCATCAGGTGCCGCGCCCGGCCGGTCAGCGATGTTGCGTGAGCCGCACCCGCGCGTTGCGCTGCGGCAACGTCGGCGATGATCGGATCGGTGTAGTTTTGCATGAACGGTATCGGACACTCGTGACAGATCAGTTTATCCTCGCCCAGGTTGTTCACAACGCGCAGGGCCATCCCGTCGATTCGCTTGCCGATTGCTTCCTTCTGTTCCTCTTTCAGCGGGCGGCGCTGCGACTTGCCGGGCGCCGGTGTAAACATTCGCCGTGCGCGCCGGAATGTTTCGTTGTTCCAGATACTGAAGAACTCACCCTTCTGATATTCGCCGAAGTCCAGCTTCTCCGAAGGCACCGCACAACACGGCGAGACCTTGCCATTCGGATTGAGCACAAACACACCGTACAGCCAGCCGCACGCGCGATCGCTCGTCATCTGTCGCGCCGCTTCTTTCTGTAACGGATGATCCGGATGGTAAATGTTGTAAGCCGGAATCGTTGACGGCTCGAATCCTTCCCGATGCGGCTCAAGGGGCATTTCCGCGCCGCCCACGAGAAACTCGTCCGCGCCCCACTCTTTGTGCAGCGCGCGCGCCTGTTCGATCTCGTGTTCATTGTGACGAAAAACGAGAAACTGCCAAACTAATTTCGGCGTCGTCCGGCCAAGACGCTGTTTCGCGCGTTGAATCCGCAGCAGGTTTTCTCTCAACAGCGCGAGGTTTCCATTCCGCCGGTACTTCGCATACGACTCCTGCGTCACGCCGTCGATCGAGACGAGCATCCGGTCCAGTCCGCTCAACACCAGCCGATCGATGTAATCGTCGCTCAGGTTGATGCTGAGGTTAGTGCTCAAAAGGATATTGATGTCTTTCTTCTTCGCGTAAGCGATCATTTCCGGCGTTCGCTTGTGCAAAAGCGGCTCGCCCCAGTTGTACATGTAAAGCTGAAAAATGTAGTCGCCGATCTCGTCGATGGTGCCTTTGAAGAGCTCTTCGTCAATCGCGACTGTCGGCCGCAGGCCCAGGCGCAAGCCTGTCGGGCAGGCGGGGCACTGGAGATTGCAATAAAGGTTTGGCTCGATGAAGGCTGCAACAGGGTAACTGTTGATCGCTTGACGCTTCAGCGCCATGTTTACCCTGAGCTTCAAAACGTTGAGATATGCCTTCGGCTTCTTCACGAGGCACTGAGCATAAGAAATTCCCCGCACGTTTGGAAGTAACGTGCGGGGAATTGAGATCCGGGTTTGGGGAGAACCGGATTAATGGATTGTGACAAGACCGCCGCCCGGAGCGCCTGGCGTAGTGTTGCCGGCGTTACGGTTTTGACCGTCAGTTTGAATCACGGCAGTGGTGCCGCCAAATCCGGTGACGTTGAAAATCACGTCATTGCTCAGCGCCTTAACGGCCGATCCGGCAGCGGCGTTGATTCCCGGGTTGTTGTTCGCAATGACGCATCGGCTAAGGGTCAGGTTTGAGCCGGAAACGCTCGCAGTAGCGCCAGCGGCCGTGTTGAAGGCGATACGGCTGTCCGTAACCGTAACGAAGCTGTTATTCGAAGCGGCGTCGACGCCAGTGGTGTTTCCTTCGATGTTCGAGTTGCGGATGTTAGCTGTTGCAAAACCGGCCGTGGTGCTGACTCTGATGCCGGTCACGTTCTTGTGGATCATCGTGTCGGAAACGAAGAGGTTGACACTGTTCGTGGTGGCGACTCTGATGCCGATACCGCTGGTGGTTCCGTTGCCCGTGTTGCCGTCGATGACACTATCTTCGACCCAAACGTTGTTGGCAGCGAGAATGCTTATGCCGTTGATACCGGTGGAAACGCCATTGATGTCGAGCGCGCGCAGGCGAACAGCCTTACGAACGTCGGCCGGGTCGGTGATGTTGATGATCACGCCATTCACGAGCGAGTTCAGGATCGAACCGTATCCAGCGCCGTGGGTGCCGTTGATGTAGATGGACTTGGTGATCGTGACTGCGCCATAACCACCGGGATCGAGAACGCTGATTTCACCGTCTCTCGCAGTCTTGGAGATTGCGCCTGCGAAGGTCTTGCAGGGGGCAGTGCGGCTGCAGGGGTTAACATCATCGCCGACACCTGACACCCATGTGCGAGAGGCTTGGGCTTGAGCGACCGTAGCCAAAGCGAGGATGAAAGTGGTTACTACGATCGCCTTAATCGCGGGGTAAAGCTTAATCATTTTCTACTGTCTCCTTTTAGTGGTTGAAAGGGGTCTGGGGGGTTTTTCCAGAGCCTAAGTGATTCCAGCTGCAACGTTGCGCCGGGACTGGGCCATGGTTGATTGAGATATTGGTCATCAAAGCCTGAATCCATCCCAGGTTCGAACATGACGAAACGTCTTGCAAAAAAGATGAAGTCTCCTTAGGGAGTTGAGCTCGGTAATCAGAGCTGGCGGAAAAGCGAGGGTTTAAGACTACAATCTTGTCTCATGCAAGATCGTCACCTGATGAAAGGCGCAGTTTTTTACTACAAGTCTGACGGCATGTCAACAAAATTAAGTTCAGTGCTTCCCTCAATCCCATAACGCGCAATTGGGAAGTTAAAAGTATACTGGGCTGGTCCATTTTTTTTTCGTCTGCTGCGACGGGACTTTTGTAAGTGATGCGAACTATCTTTGTAACAGGTGGCGCGGGCTTTATTGGCTCGGCTTTTGTGCGCCTTTTGCTGGAAGATGTCGATTGCGAGGTGGTCAATTTCGACGCGCTCACCTACGCGGGTAACCTCGAAAACCTGGCCGGAATCGACGATCCACGCTACCGGTTCGTTCGCGGCGACATTGCCGACGTTGGTGCGGTGGAGCACGCACTGGAACCCGGAACCGATGCAATCGTAAATTTCGCCGCCGAGTCGCACGTGGACCGCAGCATCGCCTCGGCCGACGATTTTCTGCGGACCAACATCATCGGCACGCAGACCCTGCTGGACGCCGCCCGGCAAAAAGGCGTCCGGCGTTTTTTGCAGGTTTCCACTGACGAAGTGATGGGTAGCTTGCCGGAGCAGGACGATGCCTTCTTTACAGAAGACTCGCCGTTTGCGCCAAACAGTCCGTACGCCGCTTCGAAAGCGGCGGCCGAACATCTCGTGCGCGCCGCACATCACACGTTTGGTCTGGATACGGTGATCACGCGCTGCGGCAACAATTATGGACCACGCCAGTTTCCCGAGAAGTTTTTGCCGCTCGCTATTGCGAATGCGCTCAGCGGCCGGGAGATTCCGGTCTACGGCGACGGCTTGAACGTGCGCGACTGGATCTATGTCGTAGACCACAGCCGCGCGATCCTTGCGGCGCTCGAAAACGGCGAGTCAGGCCGTGTTTACAATATCGGCGCGCGCAATCCGCGACGTAATCTCGAAGTCGTTGAATCGTTGCTCGACGCGCTCGGCAAGCCGCGCAGTTTGATCCGGTTCGTGAAGGATCGTCCGGGACATGACCGCAGATATGCGATCGATCCGGCACGTGCTGAAACGGAGCTCGGCTGGCGGCCGCGCGAAACGTGGGAAACCGGGCTGCGGAAAACAATCGACTGGTACCGCGCGAATTCGCAGTGGATCAGGAACACGCAAAACGGCGCCTATCGCGAATATTACAAAGTGCAGTATGGAACTGAGGTCAGTGGCGATTGAAGAAGATTCTGATCACAGGCGCTGGCGGGCTGGTGGGCAAGGCGAGTATCGAGCATTGTCTCGCAAACGGTGATGACGTCGTCGCCTACGGCCATCAGGCGCTCGACGTCGGCGACGCCGCAAAGGTAGAAGCTGTCATAACTAGTGAACGTCCCGACGCGGTGATCAATTGCGCCGCGTGGACAAACGTCGACGGCTGCGAGGACGATCCCGCAAAAGCGGAACGCGACAATGCGGCCGGACCTGAGAACCTGGCGCGTGCTTGTCGCCTCACGAATGCGGGTTTGCTGACGATCTCGACCGACTACGTTTTCGATGGTTCGAAAGACGGTTTTTACAGTCAACGCGACCAGCCGCGGCCTTTGAGTGTCTACGGCCGTTTCAAGCTCGAAGGCGAACGCCGGTCGCAGGCGGAATACGCGCGCACGATCGTGGTTCGCACCGGTTACATCTTTGGCCCGGGCGGGCGAAATTTCCTGAGCACCGTCGTCGAGCGCGCGAAACGCGGTGAAAAGTTGAAAGCGATCACGGATTGTTGGGGTACGCCAACGTACGCCCGCGACCTCGCGGCGCGCTTACGCGAACTGGTCGAATTGGACCTGCCCGGAATTTTTCACGTGGTTAGCGGCGGTGATGGCGCAACTTTCGAGACTTTTACGCGTGAAGCGCTTAAACTATCGCGCTGTGAACCGGCGCTGCTTGAGCCGGTGAGTATGGATTCACTCTCGCGTCCCGCTCCGCGGCCGCGAAATTCGAAAATGATGTGTTTGCTGTCCGAAGCAATAGGTCTCCCCCCTCTTCCCCATTGGCAAGAAGGCCTAGCCCACTTCGTGGCCCGGATGGATCACGAACAAGGCCAAAATCGCGGGATTGCGGTCTGAGTTGCGACTTGCCTCAGAACGAGTCTCTGCTATTATTCTTCATTCATTAGAGTTCTGCAGTTGGAAAGCCGAAAAATATGATGTCGCAAGATAACCGCTTGATGCCGATGCCTGCCGTCGACCGCGCTCTTGATAGACCGTTGAGCGATATCGGACAGGTGCGATCTTACGGACCTGCTGCCAGCGAGCCGAGCCAGCTTCGTGACTATCTCTTCGTGGTCCTGAAGCGCAAGTGGCTCATCCTCAGCCTCTGCCTTGTGGTCACATCGCTGGTGGCGATTCAGATGTTTCGCCAGCCGTCGATTTATGAAGCGGCGGCGACCATCAGAATCGAGCAACGAGCCAAGAACATTCTGCAGTCGCCTCAGCTCGTGCTCAATGCTCAGCCCGATGCGAATTTCTGGGGCACTCAAGTCAAGCTGCTGGAAAGTCCCGCGCTCGCCCGGCAAGTGGCGCTCACGCTGGATCTGCGACACAACCCAAACTTCTTCGGCGCGCACGCCCAGGGCGGAGTTTTCACGGCGCTCAAGCGAATGGTCTCCGGTGACAAACGGCCAGCGGCAATGCCGGCCCCGACACCAAAAGGACTGTCGGTCGTCGATGAAGGACGGCTAAAAGCCGACCCGTTAACGCCGGAAGAACTGGCGCAACTCGAGCCTTACGAAGACGCGATTATGGCCGGCGAACAAGTCGAAGGCGTCGTCGGCACCAACCTGTTCCTGATCAAATACCGGCACACCGATCCCGAGATGGCCCAGAAAGTGGCCAACACGATCGCCGAAGTCTTCCGCGCCAACAACATCCAGCGCGCGACCGAACACTCAACGCAAGCCGAAGACATCCTGGCGCGAGAGATTTCAGAGTACCAGGGCAAGATTAATCACGATCAGGAAGCTCTCTTCAACTTCGCGCGTGAAAAGGGAATTCCGCCAACCAGCGATATGACGCTCAACGTCGAGGCCCAGAGGCTCGCCGATTTGAGCCGCCAGGTGCTCGATGCGGAGAACTTGCGCAAGAACGCGCAGGCCATTTATCTCAGCGCGAAGGCCACCAAAGATCCTTTTTCGATTCCCGAAGTGCAGAAGTCAGCCCGCATCGCCCAACTCCAGGAACGTATTTCCCAACTGGAAGAAAAGAAAGCAGCGTTGCTGGTTATCTACACGAAGGACTGGCCGGAAGTTAAAAAACTCGACGTTACCATCAACCGTCTTACCGACGAGATCCAGAAGGCCGCTAACGACGCCGTCCTCGGTTTGCAAAAGAATTATGAAGCAGCCCTGGCTCACGAAAACAGTGTTCGCGAGAGGTACATCGAACAACGCGGCACCACGAATCAGCAGACGCGCGACCAGATCGAAATGACAGGGTTCACGCAGCGGCTGGAAACCAACAAGCAATACCTGAACACGCTGCTGCAAAAACAACGCGAGCTTCAGATCGCCCAGGGCGACCGCGGTAACGAAGTCAGTATTGAAAACTACAGCCGCGTGCCGCGTAGTCCAGTCGGCCCGCCGCGCATTCGCAACGTGATGATCGCGTTCGTCCTGTCGCTGGTTGCCGGTATCGGTTTGGCGTTCCTGCTCGATTTCCTCGACGACACAGTTAAGTCGCTCGACGACGTCGATCGCTACGTCCATCTGCCGGCGCTTGCGCTCATTCCGAGCGGCGGTCATGCCGGCGCGCGTTTGAATCTGAAGAGTCTGCCGCAGGGCCACAAGCCCGGGCCGGGTGAGTCAACCGCTTTGGCGATGCTCGACGACGTTAGATCGCCCATAGCCGAAGCTTATCGTCACTTGCGCACGTCGCTGTTGCTCTCTTCAGCGGGCCAGCCACCGAAAACGATTCTCGTGACGTCGAGCCAGCCGTCTGAAGGAAAGACGACGACGGCTATCAACACCGCATTCATGCTCGCGCAGACCGGTGCGGAAGTTTTGATTATCGATTGCGACTTGCGGCGGCCGCGGTTGCATGCGCAGTTTGAAGTGCCGAATTCAAAAGGCCTGACAACGTGGCTCTCAGGCGAAAAAGATCTCGACAACCTGCTACAGAATTGTCCGAAGACGCCGAATTTGAAGATCCTGACGTCGGGTCCGGTGCCCCCGAACCCGGCTGAACTAATCGGCTCGGAAGAGATGCGCCGGCTGCTCAGTCAGTTGAGCGAGCGGTTCGCGCACATCATTATCGATTCGCCCCCGGCAATTTCGTTTACTGATGCATCCATCCTGTCGACGATGGTCGATGGAGTGATGCTGGTAGTCCATGGCGGCCGCAGTTCGCGTGCGGTGGTGCGTCGCGCCAAGCAGCAGTTGCTTGACGTTGGCGCGCACATCTTCGGCGTGGTCCTTAATAATGTGAAGGCCGAGGCGTCGGACTACTATTATTCGGGTTACTACTCGTCGAACTATTACTCGACCGAGACAGATGGCGGGCGCGACGCGTCGGCGTCGGAGACCGCCTGAGGTTTCCTCCGATCGTTACGTTGTCAGGAGTCAAAGTTCCCTTTCGCCCAACTTGTAACTGTTAGTGTATGAACGTTCCTCTTCTGGATCTACAGGCGCAGTATGCCTCACTCAGAGACGAGATGCGCCCCGCAATTGAGCGTGTACTGGAGTCGCAGCGGTTTGTGCTGGGCGACGAAGTGCGCCGTCTCGAGAGTTCGGTTGCCGAGTATTGCCAGACGGATTATGCGGTCGGTTGTGCTTCTGGTTCCGACGCGTTGTTGTTGGCGTTGATGGCGCTGGACATCAAGGCGGGCGATGAAGTCGTCACGACGCCGTTCAGTTTCTTTGCGACGGGAAGCTGCATTGCGCGGCTCGGCGCGCGGCCGGTTTTCGTCGACATCGACAGGGGCACTTACAATCTCGACGTCTCGCAAGTGGCTGACGCCGTCACCTCACGCACCCGCGCAATCATTCCGGTCCATATTTACGGGCAGTGCGCGGAAATGGATCCGTTGCTGGCGCTGGGCGAACGTCTCGGCATTCCGATCGTCGAAGACTCGGCGCAGGCGATTGGCGCGACCGATCGTGGCCGCCGCGCGGGTTCAATGGGCGCGGTTGCTTGTTTCAGTTTTTATCCGACAAAGAACCTCGGCGGCGCAGGCGACGGCGGCATCGTGACCACGAACGACGAGCAGATAGCGCAACGTCTTAAACGACTGCGCGCGCACGGCGGCATTACTGAATATATGCACACGGAAGTCGGCATCAACAGCCGTCTCGACGAGTTACAGGCAGCAGTGCTGAACGTCAAACTGCCGCGTCTGGACGCGTGGTCTGACGAGCGTGCAAAACGCGCGGCTGTTTATACGCAGTTGCTAGACGAAGCAGATCTCAGTTTTGAAGTGACGACACCTTACGTGCGGCCCGATTGCCGTCACATCTTTCATCAGTACGTGATTCGCGTTCCTCGCTACCGCGACGCGCTCATGGAGCATTTGAAAGAACGCGGCGTGGGAACGAAAGTCTATTACCCGATTCCGCTTCACTTGCAGGATTGTTTTAATTATCTCGGCTACAAAGAGGGAGCATTTCCGGAAGCAGAGCGCGCAGCGACAGAGACGTTTGCGCTGCCCGCGTATCCGGAGCTTAGCGAGGCGCAACAAGTTTACGTCGTCGACTCGATCAAAAGCTTCAAGCCCCAATCTTAGAATCGCATGGCCTTGAAACTCACCATCATCACTCCTTCATTCAACCAGGGCAGGTTTCTCGAAGAGACGATCCTGTCTGTGTTGAAGCAGGGGTATGAGCCGCTGGAGTACATCATCATCGACGGCGGCAGCACCGACGACAGCGTCGACGTGATTCGGCGCTACGAACATCGCCTGGCTTACTGGGTCAGCGAAAAAGATCGCGGCCAGGTCCACGCGATCAATAAAGGATTGGAACGTGCGACCGGCGACATCTGCGCGTTCATCAACAGCGACGACGTTTACCTGCCCGGCACTTTCAGCGCCGTGATGAGCTACTTCGAACAGCACCCGGAAAGTAAGTGGATCTGTGGCGACACGATCATGTTCGGCGAAGGACATGAAACGTATTTGGTCAGCTCCGACGTGCCGCTTTCCGCCGCGCACTGCCTCGCGTGGGCCTATCGCGCGCCGCAGCCGGGTCACTTCTGGCACACCGACATCATCAGGCAGGGATTTCAGGAACGCTGGAATTACGATTTCGATCACGACATGTACGTGCGCCTGCTGCTGAACGGGCACAAGTGCGAGCACCTGCCGTTGCCGATGGCGGCTTACCGGTTGCACGAAGTCAGTAAGACGATTGCCGAAGGACACCGGCAGCTTGAAGAGTTCGATCAGATCGCGGAGTTTTATGAACCACAGTTGCAGGGCGCCGATCAGCGCTGGTGCCGCGCGACTCGTTTTTTGCGGTTGTCGTACGCCGCGAGTGAAGCGGGCCGGAAGTCGGAAGCAGCGAACTGGTTGATGCGCGCGCTCGCAACTCATCCGGAGGGCTTGTTGGACAGACCATTCTGGGGTTGTCTTCGTCGCCTCGTAACAACCAACGGCCACGGATAGTGCAAAAAATGGTAATCTAAACGGCTATTTGGAGCTGTTTGTACAACAAGAGGAGACGATTGATGGCTGAACCGACAAGAGTATTAGTCACTGGGGCGGGTGGTTTTATCGGGCATCACCTCACGAAGTATTTGATCGATCGTGGTTATTGGGTCCGCGGCGTCGATATCAAGGAACCAGAATACGAAGCAACTGCGGCGAATGAGTTCTTTCAGCTCGATCTTTCCGAAGCCGCGAACTGCCGCCGCGCCACTGAAGGCATCGACGAAGTTTACGGGCTCGCCGCAAACATGGGCGGTATCGGATTCATTGAAAACAACAAAGCCATCATCGTTCGCGACAACACGCTCATCAATCTGAATTCGATCGAAGCCGCGCGCGCAAACGGCGTCAAGCGTTATCTCTACACCTCCAGCGCGTGCATTTATCCCGGTTACAAACAAAAAGAAACTGACGTCACTCCGCTAAGAGAAGAAGACGCTTATCCAGCCGACGCCGAAGACGGTTACGGTTGGGAGAAGCTCTACATGGAGCGGGTTTGCCGTCACTACACTGAAGACTTCGGACTCGAAACACGCGTCGTACGTTTTCATAACATCTTCGGTCCGTTGGGCACCTACGACGGCGGCCGCGAAAAATCTCCGGCGGCGATCTGCCGCAAGGTTGCGTTGGCCAACGACGGCGACGACATCGAGGTTTGGGGCGACGGCGAACAGACGCGCTCCTATTGTTATATCGACGACTGCGTCGAAGGTATTTATCGTTTGATGAGAAGCGATCATCGCGAGCCGATCAACCTGGGCCAGGATCGTATGATCTCGGTCAACGAACTGGTCGATATGGTGGCAACGATCGCCGGGAAGAAAATCGGCAAGCAGTACGATCTCACCAAGCCGCAGGGCGTGAGAGGCCGAAACAGCGACAACACGCGCTTGCGAGAAGTTTTGAAATGGGAGCCGTCGGTTTCATTGGAAGACGGTTTGGCGATTACCTACCACTGGATCGCCGGTCAGTTGGAAAAACAGATGAGCCATCCACAGAGCGCACAGATGCTGACGTCTGTGTAGTCGGTGGATCACTCGCAGATGAAAGTCAGTGTTATTGTCCCGGTCAGGGATGAAGAGCAATCCATTCGCGAGTTGCTCGACAGCCTGCTCAAGCAAACACGTCCACCAGACGAGATCGTGATCACGGATGGTGGTTCAGTCGACGCCACACCCGAAATCATCGAAGAGTACATTCAACAGGGCGCGCCGGTGCGATTGATTCGCGCCGGCGCCGCACTGCCCGGCAGGGGCCGCAATCTCGGCTCGGCGGCGGCGCGGTTTGAGTGGTTGGGTTTTACTGACGCCGGTATTCGTGTGGAAGCTAACTGGCTCGAAGCGCTTGCCGCACGGGCCGCGCAGGACGACTCGGTCGATATCGTTTATGGTTCGATGGAGCCGGTCACGGACACATTCTTCAAAGAGTGCGCGGCGATCACGTACGTTCCGCCCCCCGTGTTGCATGATGAGATCATCACGCGTCCACGTTTCATAGCGTCGGCGTTCATGCGGCGTGAAGCGTGGGCAAAGGTAAACGGTTTTCCGGAAGACCTGCGCTCGGCGGAAGATTTGATTTTCATGGACCGGCTCGAAGCGGCGGGTTATAACGCGGTGTTTGAGCCGCGTGCGCTGGTGTACTGGAACCTCAGGCCGACCCTCCTGACCACGTTCAAACGGTTCCTGGTCTATTCGCGCAACAACATTCGCGCAGGACTGTGGCGGCAGTGGCAGGCGAGGATTCTGTTTCGTTACGCGGGGTTGCTGGGCTTGTTGGTACTGGCGTTGATTATCGAGCCGCGGTGGGCCTGGGTATCGTTTGCCGCGTGGGTGTTGATGTTGGCGGCGCGCGCGGTCGTCTCGATTCGGCGCAACCGGCATCGTTATCCGGCTTCGTTGGGACGCAACCTGGTTCGCGCTTTGTTGATCATGTTGCTGATTGCGGTGCTGGACGTGGCGGCGCTCATCGGCTGTGTGCAGTGGTTGTTGTTTGATTCGTTTCGCTCGACGGGCAAGACCGCGGCGGAGGCCCGAAATGGGGCTTGAAGCCCGCCGTGTGATGTTCATCTCCTACAACGGAATGCTCGATCCGTTGGGACAGACGCAGGTGCTTCCGTATCTGCGACAATTGGCGAAGAGAGGCGTTCGCTTCACGCTGTTGAGTTTTGAACGTGAGCGCGCGTTTACGCCGGAAGGCGCGGCGAAGTGTGAAGAGTTGCGGCGCGAGCTTGAAACGCAAGGCATCGAGTGGCACTGGATGCGTTATCACCAACGACCCTCAGTGCCCGCGACGGTGTACGACGTGCTTGCGGGTATTCGCAAAGCGAGCGCGCTGGTGAAACGAAACAAGATCGAGATGGTCCACGCGCGCGGTCACATTCCCGCGACGATCGCGCTCGCGTTGAAGCGCCGATTCAGCATCAAGATGATCTTTGATTTACGCGGGTTGATGGCTGAGGAATACGTCGACGCCGAACACTGGCGTGAGGGAAGTCTGCCGTATCGTTTGACGAAGAGTACTGAGCGGAAGATTCTCGCGGCGACCGATGCCATTGTGACGCTTACGGAAAAAATCTGGCCCATTATTCGCGAATGGGAAGGGCTGCGTGGCAGGAGTCCGCATCACGAAGTGATCCCTTGTTGCGTGGACCTGGGCCGGTTTCGGTTTAGTGACGAAGACCGCACGCGGCGGCGCAACGAGCTCGGGCTCGGAGATCAGTTTACGATTGTCTATAGCGGCTCGCTTGATGGCTGGTACTTGACAGAGAAGATGGCCGACTTCTTTGCGAGTTTTGTGAAGCGTAATCCGAAAGCGCATTTGTTGTGGCTCACGACGGGCAGTCACGATCGCGTGCATGAGTTGATGAACAGCCGCGGCGTTGGCGCGAAGAACTACAGCGTGCGTTCGGTTGCGGCAGCGGACGTTCCGTCGTATCTATCGGCGGCGGATGCGGGGCTCGCGTTCATTAAGCGTTGTGTCTCGAAGCTGGCGTCGTCGCCGACGAAGAACGGTGAGTATCTTGCGTGCGGGTTGCCGCTCATCCTCAATGCAGGGATTGGCGATTCCGACGCGTTGATCGATCAGTGGTCGGCGGGAGTATTGATCGAGGAGTTTACAGAAACGGAATACGCGAGCGCCGGAGAGCATATCGAAGCGATGGCCGCGGCGCCGGGCGCGCGCGACAAAGCACGCCGTATCGCGGAACAGGTTTTCCATCTTGAGAACGTGGCGGGTCAGAGGTACGCGTCGCTTTACGAACGAGTGCTGAATAATTGATGGCTTTATCTGTGGACAAAATGCTCGACACGCTGCGCTGCCCGTGTTGCAGAGGCGCTTTGTCTCATTTCGGAAACGATCTGCGATGCGGCGCTTGCAACGTATCGTATCCGATCGTCGACGGCATTCCGCGAATGCTCGCGCCCAACTTACGCGAAGCGCTTGCGGGTGAAGTTGCAGCCACCGGAACTGACGCAAAGCAGGTCGAGACTGCGTTGAGCTTTGGTTACGAGTGGCATCGCTTTCCGGAAATGTACGCGGAGTGGGAGCGGCAGTTTCTCGATTACATGCAGCCGCATGGTCCCGAATTCTTTCGCGGCAAGAAGGTGCTCGACGCCGGTTGCGGTAACGGGCGCTTTGCTTACTACGCGGGCAAGTACGGCGCGGAAGTATGGGCCATCGATCTCGGTCCGGCGGTCGAGGTCGCGCGCCGCAATACCGAATCGGTTGGCGCGAACGTGGTCCAGGCCGACCTGCACAACCCGCCGTTTGCGCTCGAGAGCTTCGACTTCATCTACTCGATCGGCGTGCTGCATCACTTACCCGATCCGGAAAAGGCGTTTCGAAACTTGTTGCGGTTCCTGAAACCGGGCGGCGAAGTCCAAATCTATTTGTACTGGAAACCGGAAAGCCGGCCAATCAAGGCGCTGTTGCTTTCGGGTATTGCGGGCGCCAGGGCGTTGACCACGAGGTTGCCGCACAAGGCGGTTTACGTGCTGGCGTATCCGGCCGCTGCAGGGGCGTTTCTGTTTTTTGTTTGGCCGTACCGGATCATGAAACGTCTGCCGCCATTCGAACGTCTCGCGGAGGAGTTGCCGATGAAGCAGTACGCGAGTTTTCCGTTCCGCGTGTGCGTCAACGACCAGCTCGACCGGCTTTCAGCGCCGATCGAGAATCGTTACACACGGGCGGATGTGCAGGACTGGTTGGCCCGCGCGGCCCTGGAGTCGCCGCGCGTGGGTGAGAATTTTGGTTGGGTGGCAACCGGACGCAAGTCTGGGTAAACTGAGCCACGGATTACACGGACTTACACGGATCAGACCAGTAAATCATGCGTGTTCTAGCCTTAATGCCTGGACTTTACGATACCTCGCCCGGCCAGCGTTACCGGCTCGAGCAATGGGAGCCGCTGCTGCGCGAACGCGGCGTCGAGATCACCTGGGCGCCTTTTGAAGACGACGAGCTTCACTCGATCGTTTACAAACCCGGCAGCATGGGGAAGAAGTTGCAACTCGTCACGCGTAACCTCGCGCGGCGTCTTTCGACCATCAGCAAAGCTCGCAATTACGATCTCGTTTACATCCTGCGCGAGGCCGCGCTGCTCGGACCGCCGGTTTTTGAACGGCTGCTTCATCAACAGCGCGTGCCGTTTGTTTTCGACTTTGACGATGCGATCTTTGTCTCGTATCGAAGTCCATCGAATGGCTATTTGAGTTATCTGAAGTTTGCATCGAAGACGAAAACCATCTGCCGTCTAGCGTCGCACGTGATGGTCGGCAATCCGTATCTCGCCGAGTACGCGAGCGCTGTGAACGATAACGTCACTGTCGTTCCGACAACGATCGACACGGAAAAGTATCGCGTGCCGCCGCCGCGCACGACTGACGGTCCACTCACGATTGGTTGGACCGGTAGCTTCAGCACGGTCCAACACCTCGACACGTTGCGCGGCGCGCTGAAGAAACTCGCCGAAACCGAAAACTTTCGTTTACGAGTGATCGGAACCTCGGCTTACGAACTTGCGCCGGTTGAAGTCGAAGCAATGCCGTGGCGTGCGGCAACAGAGCTCGAAGATCTTTGTGCGATTGACATCGGCGTGATGCCGTTGCCGGACGACAACTGGAGCAAAGGCAAGTGTGGGTTGAAGGCGTTGCAATTCATGGCGCTGGGAATACCCACGATCTGTTCGCCGGTGGGCGTCAATACAGACATCATTCAAGATAACGAAAACGGTTTTCTGGCGATGTCCGAAAGCGAGTGGGTCGACAAGTTGAGCCGCCTGCTTCGTTCCGCGGAGTTGCGTCGCCGCCTCGGCGATGCGGGACGCGCGACTGTCGAACAACGATATTCCGCGGCGATACAAGCGCCGCGCGTTTACGAGATTTTCAAATCTGTGCTGCGCGGTGCGAACGTTCGCGTCGACGCGGAATCCAGGGGAAGCGAGGAACTCTTAGTTGGAAAAGGCTAATGTGCTGGTTACGGGTGGAGCTGGTTTTATCGGCTCGCATCTGGTGGATGCTTTGGTCGACAAGGGCCATCGAGTGCGTGTGCTCGATGCGCTCGTGTCGCAGGTACACGGGGAGAATGCGACGCCGAAGTATGTGAATCCCGCGGCGGAGTTTGTGCGCGGCGATGTTTGCGATCGGGCGGCGGTTGACGCCGCGCTCGAAGGGATCGACGTCGTTTATCACGAAGCGGCCGAGGTCGGGGTTGGGCAGTCGATGTATGAGATCGAGCGCTATGTTCGCGCGAACGATCTCGGCACGGCGGTGGTGCTCGAGGCCGTGCTCGCGCGGCGTCCGCAGATCAACAAGCTCGTGGTTGCGTCGTCGATGTCGATCTACGGCGAGGGGGCTTACACGTGCGCTGACTGTGGTCCAATCGCGCCGCAGATTCGCCCGACGGAACAACTGCGCGATCGTCGTTGGGAAGTCGAGTGTCCGAACTGTGGCAAAAAACTCGCGCCCGCGCCGACGTCCGAAGAGAAGCCACTGTTTCCGACTTCGGTTTATGCCGTAACCAAACAGGACCAGGAACAGTTTTGTATCGCCGTTGGCCGCTCGTATGGCATTCCGACTGTCGCGTTGCGTTATTTCAACGTCTACGGCACGCGCCAGGCGTTGTCGAATCCGTACACCGGCGTTTGCGCGATCTTTTCCGCGCGTCTTTTGAACGGCAACCGTCCGTTGATCTTTGAAGACGGCGAACAGACACGCGACTTCGTTCACGTGAGCGACATCGTGCGCGCGAACCTGCTCGCGCTGGAAACGGATCGCGCCAATTACCAGGCGATCAACGTGGGCACTGGGAGACCGACGTCAGTACGAACCGTCTGCGATCTGCTGGCGAAAGGCTTGGGACTCGATCTGGAGCCGGAGATCGTGGCGAAGTATCGCGAAGGCGACATTCGGCATTGCGTCGCGGACATTTCGAAAGCGAAGTCGTTGCTGGGTTACGAGCCGCAGATTTCACTCGAGCAGGGAATTCCCGAATTATTGTCATGGGTTCGCGCACAAGCCGCGCAGGACCAGGTTGAAAGCGCGACCGCGGAATTGGAGAGTAGACAGTTGGTACGTTGATCGACGATGCGCAGAACGAGCAGATCCCGTTTGCTGGTATTGGCTTTGTTCGCGCCGTTGCCGTCGTTCCTGAAGCGAAGCCTGTATCGCTGGTTCTTTCGGTATAAAATCGGCAAGGGAGTCCGCATCGGGATCAGCATTATCGACGCCGGTGAGTGTACGATCGAAGACGACGTGAGCATCGGTCATTTCAACGTCGTCACGCGAGTTGAAAAACTGACGATCAAGGACCATGCGCGGATCGGTCATTTGAATATTATTCGTGGCGGTTCTGAGGTAAGTTTGGGAAGATACTCGGAGATCATTCGGCTGAATGAGATCAACTCCATTCCCGAGCCTGATGTGGTGAACCAGATCGATCCGCGGTTTCTTTTGGGGGATGGCAGTATCGTCACCACGGGCCACAAGATCGACTTCACGGATCGGGTCGAGATTGGCCGGCGCGTGATACTTGGCGGCCGCAACTCGTCGTTGTGGACGCACAACCGGCAGCGGACGCTGCCGATAACGATCGGCGAGAAAGTTTATATTGGTTCGGAGATTCGGATGGCGCCGGGAAGCGCGATTCCGGCCCGCTCGATTGTGGGGATTGGCTCCGTGATTACTGCCGCGCTGGCGGAAGAGGGTAAACTAATCGCCGGCGTGCCTGCGAAGACGATTAAGGACCTGAGCAGTGAAGATCAGTTTTTAATTGAACGAGAAACCCGGCCGGATCTTCCGGACGATATCTGAGTTGTAAATGAATACCCTCATTACCGGTTTTTTGCTGCTGCTTTGCGGCGGCGTTATATGGTTCCTCCCAAGGCAGGGCCCTGGCGCATTAGCGTTGTGCGCGATCGTCTCTTTGCCGACGCTCATCGTTCTGGTACGTACTCAGGACGAGCGGACGTTTCTGCTGCGGCTCTTTGTCATTGCCCTGATGGGCCGAATTGTGCTGGCGACGGTGATCCAGATTGCTGGCTGGGAGAGTTTCTTCGGCGGCGACGCACACACCTATGACATTTTCGGGAAGTCGCTGTTGCAGTCGTGGTATGGCGACGCTTATCACGCGGCGCGCTATGCCGGGTTTATCAAATCGGGCGCCGGCGCGTGGGGTATGCTTTACGTTGTGGCCGCTGTTTATTCTTTGATTGGCGAAAACCTTTACGCGATCCAGCTTATTAATGCTTCAGTGGGAGCTGCGACTGCGATCGTGGTTTATTACGTCGCGCAGACGCTCTTCAACAACATCCGCGTTTCTCGTTTAGCCGCAGTCCTCGTTGCGTTTTTCCCGTCGCTTATTTTGTGGACGTCACAGGCGTTGAAAGATGGACTGATCGTTCTCGCGCTCGCGCTCGCGATGCTTGCGACGCTGCGATTGATGGAGAAGATCACTTTCGGTTATGTGCTGGTGCTGACGGCGTGTTTGCTGTCGCTGCTGAGTCTTCGTTTCTACATCTTCTACATGATGGTGGCGGCGGTCCTGGGCAGCTTTTTCATCGGGATGAAAACAGTAAACGCGCAAGGGTTTATTCAACGCTTCATGGCTGTCGCGGTGATGGGGCTCGCGTTCACGTGGTTTGGGGTCTTGCGTTACGCGGGCATGCAGTTTGACCGGTACGCAAACCTCAAGACGATTCAGATGAGCCGCACAGATCAGGCGAATGCCGGATCGGGTTTTGGTAAGGACGTCGATGTGGGCACGACAGAAGGCGCGCTGACGGCGATCCCGATAGGATTGGTGTATCTGCTCTTCGCGCCGTTTCCGTGGGACATGGCGACATTGCGGCAGAGCATCACGTTGCCGGAGATGCTGATCTGGTGGGCTGCTTTTCCTTTGCTGGTGCTGGGGCTGTGGTTTGCGTTGAGGCACCGGCTGCGGCAGGTGGCGCCGATCGTGATCTTCACGACGATGCTCACGATCGCGTATTCGGTGTTTCAGGGAAACGTCGGAACGGCGTACCGGCAGCGATCGCAGTTGCTGGTGTTCTACTTCATTTTCGTGGCGGTGGGAGCGATCCTGTTGAGGGAGAAAGCGGAAGACAAGCGCCGCCAGCAGCAACTCGCGAAAGTGGAGCTCGCCGAACTCCAGGCGGCCCGCCTCGCCGCCCGCCGGCAAGGCATGCACCCACAGACTTAAGGCAGTATCGAGATTTCAAATCCCACCAACGGAGTTGGTGGTACCTTCATACCCGACCTACAAAGAACGAACGTTCCCCGAAACAATCCCACCAACGGAGTTGGTGGTTTGTTCATACCCGACCTAAAAGACCCGACGTGCGCGGAACAAATCCCACCAACGAAGTTGGTGGTAGCTTCATACTCGACCTAAAAGACCCGACATCCCGAAACAATCCCACCAACGGAGTTGGTGGTAGCTTCATACCCGACCTAAAAGACCCGACGTCCCCGAAACAATCCCACCAACGAAGTTGGTGGTTTGTTCATACACCACCTACAAGAACCACGCCGCTTCGCTTTTTGAAGTTGGATAGGTTGAGTATGAAAGTACCACCGACTATATGTCGGTGGGATTGCGCGCCGTGTTGGGTCGTTTT
>DASUPR010000588.1:0-3862 GCA_036281015.1 Pyrinomonadaceae bacterium | reverse complement strand
GAGAGTCCTTATCTCGAACCGGTACGCGCGAGTTTTCGCACCGGCACACCCATCGAATGGGACCGGGTACACGATCTACCCGACTACGCTTACTTCAATCACAGCATTCACATCAAGAAGGGCGTCGGCTGTTCGACTTGCCACGGCAAGGTTGACGACATGCCGATCATGTTCCAGACCGCGCCGCTGCAAATGGAATGGTGTTTGGAATGTCATCGCGAGCCGGAAAGGTTTGTGCGCCCACGCGATGAAATTTACAACATGAACTGGCGCGCTGAAAACACCACCGATGAACAACTGGCGCAAGGCTTCCGGCTCAAAGCTGAATACAAAATTCAGGGCCGTCACATTCTGGAAAGCTGTTCGACTTGCCATCGTTAAGGAATGAGCAACGACCGTCACATAAATTTTAAGCTGATGCGCGACCACATTCTTGCTTTGCAGGATGGTGAGACAGCGCGCGATGGAAAAAAGTATTGGCGCAGTCTCGACGAGTTAGCCGATACACCGCAGTTTCGGGAGTTTGTTGCGCGCGAGTTTCCGCAGCAGGCGGAAGAGTGGCACGACCCGATCGAGCGTCGCACGTTCATCAAGTTGATGGGCGCGTCGCTCGCGTTGGCGGGTTTAACTGGCTGCGTGTTTCAGCCGCCGGAAAAGATTGTTCCCAGCGTCAGAAAACCCGAAGAACAGGTCCCCGGGAAGCCGCTTTTCTTTGCGACTGCTGCTCCGCTGTTCGGCGCCGCCACGCCGGTGCTGGTGAGGAGCAATGAAGGACGTCCAACGAAGATCGAAGGCAATCCGGATCACCCGAACAATCGCCCGACGGAGTATCCGGCCGAAGATCCGGTGTGGGCTCCGCGTGGATCGAGTGCTACGGACATCTTCACCCAGGCTTCGATTCTGAGTCTTTACGATCCGGATCGTTCACAAACGCTGACTTTTCGCGAAGATATTCGCACGTGGACTGCGTTTGTCGGTGAAATGCGTTCGGCGCTCGACGAGCAGCGTCCGAAACAAGGCGCGGGCATTCGCTTTCTCACTGAGTCGATCATTTCGCCAACGCTCGGGGCGCAAATGAAAGCGACGCTCGCCGCGCTTCCGCAAGCAAAGTGGCACCAGTACGAACCAGCTAATCGCGACAATGCACGCGCCGGTGCGATAGCAGCTTTCGGACAACCGGTGAACACGACTTATCGTTTCGACCTGGCGAAACGAATTTTGTCTCTTGATGCCGACTTTCTGTCGCCAACTTTTCCGGGTTATCTCCGTTACTCACGTGAATTCATCGCGGGCCGCAAGCTGACAGAAAACAACCGCGACATGAACCGGCTTTACGTGGTTGAGACAACGCCTTCGAACACAGGCGCGATGGCTGACCACACCTGGAACGTCAAACCGAGCGAACTCGAAGCGATTGCCAGATCGATAGCGGCAGGAGTGGCGCCACAATCAGCAACCGGCACTGCCACTGTGAATCTGCGGTGGCTCGAGCCTTTGGTTCGCGATCTGACGCAACACAGAGGTGGAAGCATCGTCGTCGCCGGCGATAATCAACCGCCAATCATTCATGCGATTGCGCACGCAATGAACGATGCGCTGGGTAACGTTGGCAAAACTGTTTTCTACACCGATCCGCTCGAAGTAAATCCGGTCGACCAGCGACAGTCGTTACAGGATCTGGTCAACGATCTCGATGCGGGCCGGGTTGAACTGCTGGTGATCCTGGGCGGCAATCCCGTCTACAACACGCCTGTAGATCTCAAGCTGGATTTTGAACGTCTCAAGAAGGCCAAGCTGCGCGTTCACCTCAGCGAGTACAAAGACGAGACTTCCGAAGTAGTTCACTGGCACGTGCCTGCTGCGCACTACCTCGAGTCGTGGGGCGACACGCGTTCGTACGATGGTACTGTCACGATCATGCAGCCGTTGATCGAGCCGCTCTACGAAGGCAAGACGGCGCTGGAAGTACTCGCCATTTTTTCCGAACAGTACGATCGCAAGCCGTATGAGATGGTGAGAACGTTTTGGCAAACGCAGGGATCGGGAGCGAATCAGCAGCAGGCCACTGCAACAGGAAACACTCAAGGACAGCAGCAAACAGCAGCGCCCGCGCCATCGCCTTCGCCTTCACAGGATTTTGAAACGTGGTGGCGACAGTCCCTTCATGATGGGTTTATTACAAATTCCGCGTTCCAGCCAAAGACAGTTTCGTTGAGTGGGGACTGGGCCAATCAAACCCCACCTGCGAGCCAACCGGCACAAGCGGGTTCCTTTGAACTGGTGTTCCGCCCCGACCCTTCAATTTACGACGGCCGCTTTGCAAACAATGGCTGGTTACAGGAACTGCCCAAGCCGTTAACAAAAGTTACCTGGGACAACGTTGCAGTCATCAGTCCAAACTCTGCTCAACAACTGGTGGGCGAGACCTCTAACCATGGTGCTGTAAAGGGTCGCGAACATTACGTGCCAATCGTTGATGTCGTTAACCAGCACGGGCAAACAATTCGCGCCCCACTCTGGATCATGCCGGGCCAGCCTGACGGCGTCATCACGATTCATCTCGGTTACGGTCGTCGTTTAGCAGGCCGCGTCGGAAGTGGAACTCCGGCTGTAGGCTTTGACGCCTATCAAATTCGGACTTCGTATGCGCCCTGGTTCACGAGCGGCGTACAGATTCGTCCAACAGGCGCTCAGCACCTGCTCGCGACGACACAACTTCACTTCAATCTCGAAGATCCGAACTTCAAACGTGAAGAGCGCGACATCGTTCGTTCAGAAACACTCGAACACTTTCTCCACGACGCAAAGCATGAGGAGAAGCACGAACACCCGTCGCTCTACGAACCTTATCCATACACCAACCAGGACGAGAACGCGCCAAACTACGCCTGGGGCATGGCGATCGATCTGAACAACTGTATCGGCTGCAACGCCTGCACGATCGCCTGCCAGTCAGAAAACAACATTCCGGTTGTCGGTAAGACCGAAGTCGTGCGCAGTCGCGAGATGCACTGGATCCGCGTCGATACGTATTTCAAAGGCTTCGATCCGAATCAACCTGAGGGCGTCAACTTCATGCCCGTGCCTTGCATGCACTGCGAGAACGCGCCGTGCGAGCCGGTCTGTCCGGTTCACGCCACCGTGCACAGTGCCGAAGGCCTGAACGACATGGTCTATAACCGTTGCGTCGGCACGAAGTATTGTTCCAACAACTGCCCGTACAAAGTGCGACGCTTTAATTTCTTTCTCTATTCGGATTGGGATACACCGACGTACCAGTTGATGCGCAATCCTGAGGTGACCGTGCGCAGCCGCGGTGTGATGGAAAAGTGCACGTACTGCGTGCAGCGAATTCAAAACGGGAAGATTCAGGCAGAGCTGGAAGATCGAAGAGTACGAGACGGCGAGATCGTGACGGCTTGCCAGGCGGTTTGCCCAACCGAGGCGATCGTCTTTGGCGATCTCAACGACGCGAATAGCCGAGTGTCGCGGTTGAAAATGAACGAACGGAATTATTCGGTACTGGGTGAATTGAACACGAAGCCGCGCACAACTTATTTGTCGCAGTTGAAGAACCCAAATCCGGAAATAAGCCGCTGATTTTTGCGGCTAAAACAGAGAATGCAGGACGAAGCACACAAGCCATACACCGAAGGTCCGATGCACACGACAACGCCGGTCATCGATCCGGGCCTGACGTTCGCCTCGGTGACCGACAAGATCAGCTCGATCGTCTTGAAACGCAAGACGTCGCTGGCGTGGTTCTTCGGCTTTGCGATCTCGTTCGCACTCTTCCAATTGATGCTGCTGGCGATCACGAACTTGTTGTTCGTCGGCATCGGCGTGTGGGGCGTCAACGTGC
>DASUPR010000587.1:0-6927 GCA_036281015.1 Pyrinomonadaceae bacterium | reverse complement strand
GTGAACGGTTCTTCGGCAAGACGCTCGCGCTTTGGAAGCTTGCAGATCTGTGAGTTAGAGCTTTCGCACGAGCTTACGAAAGAGTGTGCCGGCGATCGGAAGGTTGATCAGGCGTTGACGTAAGCGGAAGGTTTGCGAGTTTAGCAGATGGTTGCGCTGTTCTTCGAGATGCAGTGCGAGTTGTTGTAGATAGACAGCTTCCGCACGCGCTTCGGCGTCCTTGTCGAGCGCGGTCACCGCAAACTTGCTGATGACATCCTGGTAAACCGCTACAACCTGATCGATGGCCGCATCGCGGCCGGCGCCGTTGCGAATGCGTCGCGACACTTCGGCTGCATCGGCCGCATCATAACGCGCGATCTCTTTTTCCAGCACGTCCGGATCGACGTTTCCCTGCAACGTACGCACGCCGAAGTTCAGACGCCGAAGCTGGTCCACTTCGCGCGTGGTTACCATCGGTCCGGCGCCGACCGTGTCGCAAAGGACCACGGCCGAGCCGACTGCGAGCGCCTCGAGCGCGCAACGCGCCTTGGCAAAAACGATGTCGTATTGGCCCAACACGTCTTGCGGCCGCGTTGAAACGCCGCCGGCTTCCGCACCGATCACGTCGAGCGTCAGTTGAGTTCGACGGCAAGCTTCACGTACCGCGTCAACGTGCGCTGCTCCGTTGCTGAACACGAGCGCCCGCGCGGGTTTCGACGGCAACGGCGCGCGCGGGAGAAACTGATCGACGTCAACCGAGTTGAGGATTACTGAAACACGTTCTTCCGGCACGCCGCTTTCGCAAACAAGCCGATCGCGGCACGTGTCGTCCACCGCGACGAAGTGAAGAATGCGCGGATGCTTTGGCGGCGTCTCTTCCCACGGCAACCAGCCGTGACAGAAGAAAACTGCGGGCGTGTCGGGAAAACGAAGTAACGCCGCCATCGTTTCGACGTGGTGTTGGCCGTGAATGAGATCCGGCGGAGACGAGATCGCGTCGAGGTTGTCGATCACGGGCACAGTCGCATCGCGAAGCTCACGTGCGGTTGGTCCAAGCTGTGGGCTGTAGACGATGGGCGTGTGTCCACGGCGCAGCAGGCTCGTCGCCAACTCGCAGACGTAAAGTTCCGACCCGGTTCGACCGCGCAGGAAGTGATTGGTGATTAAGATGCGGAGCGCACGCAAAGTTCTCGTTTTTCCGTTCTTGCCCGAATTGCTTCGGCGAGGGGAAGCATGTGCTCGCGGTAATAGATTGCCTTTTGGTAACGCCCGGCGGCGACGAGTTTATCGCCGTAGAGCTCGTAAAAGAGAGGATCGTTGGTCCAATGCGTTCCCATATCGTTATCGACAGCGCGCAGGCACTCGACACGAAAAGCGTCGAGCGGCACACCTTCGACGATGTCGCGCAATTGCGCCTTGAGCAGCGGGCGTGATTCCAGCTCCTCGAGAACCGAAGCGCTCAGTTCGACATCCACTTGACCTGCCAGTTGCGGCTCGGAAAAACGACGGATGCCTTGAAACGGCGCGCCGTTGAGTGCCGCTTCGACGTCGCTGGCAAGTTTGGGAGTGTAGGCCAGCGCGGCGTTTACTTTGCGCGTGTATGCGTCCTCGTCGAGTTCAACACGGATGTCTTCATTCTCGAGAGTTTCGGGAGGAACTCCGACAACGGCAAAGTCGAAATTTGCGACGTGGTGATCGTGCTCCTGTTTCGCGCGTTCGACAGCGGCGCCGATCATTACGCGGCAGATGTCGTGGGCCACGCTGTAACCTTCGGCAGCATCGCCGACGACGTAATCGATCTGCTCTGTCACGAACGCCTCGGCCAATTCTTCGACGAGTCCCGCAAACAGTTCGGAGTCGCCTCTGAGTATCGCGGCGTAGACTTCGAGATCGGTGAGCCGGCCATACATCACGCCCTGCGTTGCACCGACGCGCGCAAGCACTTCGCTTGTTCGCGAGAGTCGCGGCTCGCCGGAGCGGCCGGCGCCATCTGTAAGAATGCAAACGTAGGGACGTGCCTGTTCCAACCACCCATGCACGCGCAATTCATGACTTGGATGCGCCACGACCAGCGCAGCCCGACGGAAGGAGAGCGGCATTCGCCACTTGTACCACAGATTACGTGGATTATTGAAAGAATCTGTTGTGGACTAGAACTGAGTCGTGAGACGTTGGCGTGCAAGCCTGTGCAACAGGCGAGGAGCAACGCGCAGCATCACTACAGCCGCTCCCAACTTCCAACCGCCCAGCACACGATGCGCGCGTTCGAACGACGCGCGCGCTTCGTCGAAGCGTTCTCCGAGTAAACGGATCTTTCCGTCGGCGAGTGCGACCGCCGCCTCCTGCAACTCCATCGCGCGCGACAATTCCGCTTTCTCCGCGGGCGTCAGATCGTAAGTCTCCGCGATGTGCCGGTAGACGCGTACCTCGCGCTTGAGACGGTTCATCTCGTCGCCGGACAAACTGCCTTCGCGACAGCGATAACGCAGCAACACTTTCCGCTGGTACGCGAGCCGTGCTCCGCGCTTCGCCATGCGCGTCCACATCTCGAAGTCCTGTGCATTGCGCAGGCTCTCGTCAAACAGTCCCGCTTCGATCAGCGGCTGCCGCCGCGCGACAACACCAGAGGTGATCACGTTGCAGTCGTTGCGCAGAAGACTTATGAAAGTAACTGGACCTTCCGAGGGCGCAGTCTGCATGTAAGTCTTCCCTGCGACAGGCGATTCGCCAAACAGCAACGCGTCAGCGTAAACGAGGTCGTAGCCGCCTTCACGCGCAAACTTCAACTGCTTTTCCAGGTAATCGGACAGCCACAGATCGTCGCCGTCGAGAAAGGCTACAAACTCGCCGTGTGCGTCTTGCACGCCGCGATTGCGTGCGGCGCCGGCGCCGCGGTTTTCCTGCCGAACGTAACGGATGCGATCACGGTACGGCGCGAGTGCTCGCTCGAGTTCGTCAGTGTCGGGTGAGCCGTCGTTGACGACGATGACTTCAAAATCGGCGAGGGTTTGGGCGAACACGGAGTCGAGCGTCTCCGCAATGTAGGGAGCGACTTGATATGCCGGTATGATGACGCTGACCAAAGAACTCGTCATGGCCTCACTGGAACGAACAGATGGCCCAGGCTTTTCCGTCGCGCGCGTGCGACTCGTGCGACAGGCCGTATTCACTCGCCCACTTCTGCAACACAGCTTTTTCCTGCGGCCGTTCGGCATCGTCCAATAAAACGACCGCACCATTTGCGAAATGTGACCTGAGCACCGGGAGCAGACCGAATCGCCCGCCTTTAACGTCACCAGGCGGACCGTCTGCAATGATCAAACTAAAATCTCTGGGCAACTCATTGATGGGGGGATCATACCAGTAGAAGTCGCCGTAGTCGCGCAACGGCGCGAGCGTCAGGTGAACATTCGTCAGGTTGTATCTCTTCAGCTTTGCTTCGGTGTTACGGAAGAACTCCGGGTGATGCTCCAGCGTCCACACCGGTAAGCCCCTTTGACCGACCACAGATCCCAAGATCAGCGTCGTCAATCCGCTGCCGATTTCCAGCACGGGTCCGCTAGCTTTGGCCGCCCAACGCGTGACTTCTTCCAGGTATCCGCCAACAGCGCGGTAACCGTCATCGCCCCACGCTTGCGCGAGTTCCGTCAGCACGTCGAGCCCGGGCGCTTCATTCACCGGGACCGCGGCGAGATGATTCATCGCGGCGTCCAGGCGGCGTTCGCGGTTGATGCTCTTGATCTTGTCCTTGATCGACCCGGGTATAACTTTTTTTACGAGCGGCAACATGCTCAAAATCAGACCACCTGTTTTTTCCGAAGGATAATAGCGACTACTTCAGCAAAGTCACTCAGCGCGCGCCGGCCCGCGGGAATCGCGTACAGAAAAATCAACGCGACCACACACGCAATACCGAACGACGCAACCAGACCCTTGAACGGGCTAACGATAACCACTGAGCGGCGAAACAGAAAGAGCGCGCCGAGCACGGCGAGTGCCGAGCCAAACGCAGGCGCTACCGTGATGTAGAAATCTCGCGGACGCACGGGACCTTTGCGGCCCACCCAGTAGAAAAGCATCGGCGTGATGATCGTCACCCACGTAAGCGCGTAGACGGCAGCGACGCCGACCGCGCCCCACGGCAACCCGGCGACGATCGCAGTAACGATGATCGTGCTGGCGACGAGGCCGTAGCGAAACATATCGTCAGTTCGCCCTTGTGAAATAAAAAGCCAGCCGGTTGTGTTCGCAATCGGTTGAATCAACGCGGCCACGCCGAGCGCCGCGAAGATTTGAGCGGCCTGCGTCCACTGCGGACCCAACACGATCAGCACGACCCAATCCGCCGTGGCAATCAACAGCGCAATGCCCGGCATCGTCACGACAGCGATTTTTTCGATGATTCGTACATACGCGCGGCGGTAGCGTTCGGGTGAATCATTAAGACGGCTCAAGGCGGGAACGGCAACGGTTGTGATCGGCGCGTTGATCTGATCGATCGGCAACGTCAGCAATTGATAAGCTTTTGCGTAAAGTCCGAGTTGGTTGCTGCCCCAAACGCGGCCGATGAGCATGTTGTCCAGATTGCGCGCGAAGAAGTTGACGACACCGAAACCGGTCAGGTTTCCGCCAAACCGCAGCATCGAGCGCACGCCAGTACCGAACCTCGGCCGTCCCGGACGCCACCGGCAAACTATCCAAATCCCGATCATGTAGACGAAGCTCGTCGTCAGGTGACCGCCGACCAACGCCCAGTAGCCCCAGCCGCGCCACGCGAGCGCGATCGTGATCGAGATAGTCGCGACCAGCGCGACGAGCTCGCAACCGGCTTGAGCAAGAAACCGCATCTGCCGATGCAGAAGCGCTTCGTGTTGGATCGTGAGCCCGCCGAAGAGAAAGCCGAACGCGTAGACGATCATGATCGTCGTCAGTTTTGGTTCGCCGTAAAACCACGCGACTGCAGGCGCCAGCGCTGCCGTCACCATGCCGACGCCGATACTCAGTGCGACGTTTACCCAAAAAAGCGTGCTGACCTGCGCGGACGTGATCTCTGCGCGCTGCACCGTCGCGGCTGACAAACCGAGGTCTTTAAACATTGAGACGAAACCGGTGACGACCACGACCATCCCGATGAGACCGTAGTCTCCGGGTGTGAGCAGACGCCCGAGCACCATCGTGGCGCCGAGGCTCGCGAAGAATTTGAAACCCTGCGAGGCAAACGTCACCGCGCCGCCGCGCGCAGTGCGCGTCGCTAATCCGGCTTTCAGGCGCTCCGTATTGAAGTACCGGTCCTCGGGCTGCCCGGATGCCGCGAGGGCGTCTGCGGCATTTGAAAGGTCCTGGGCCATTGCGTGCTTGGGTGCGTCGACGCGGCGGGCACAGCGCGACGCAAACTCTGCTTCCTAAGTTAGCACATTGTTGAAAGCTCAGACTAAACTTCTTCTCTGTGCTCTCAGTGCCTCTGTGGTTCAAAAATGCTACTAAACAACCACAGAGACACAGAGTCACAGAGAATTGAACTGAACGGGAATTCGATTGGCAAAGCGGCGAGTACCTGTGCGATAGTTATCGCCGTCTCCCGTCCTCGTTCAGGTCCTTCGGCGTGTTTTCTCGTTATGTCATTGAATCGTAATCTTCAGCCCGGACATTTCTACGGCGAAATAACGCGCAAGCGTGAGGCGTCAGGCTTGATTCTTTCGGAGCTCAAGCACGAAACGGCGCGGAAACTTCCGTCGCATTCTCACGAACTGGCGTACTTTTGTCTCCTGCTGAACGGCAACTATTGGGAGCAGTTTGGACGAAAGCGAATCACTTACAAGCCGCTGACCGTGATGTTTCACCCGCCGGGTATGACGCACGTCGACGAGATCGGGCCAGCCGGCGGACGTTTTTTCAACGTGGAAGTTAAGACCGAGTTGATGGATCGTTTGCGCGAATGCCTGGGAAGGGTTGACCTCGACTCGAGTCTTCACGCAGGTGATTTGGCGTGGCTCGCGATGCGGCTTTACCGCGAGCACAAAGAGGCGGACGCGTGTTCCGTGCTGACGATCGAAGGACTCGTGTTGGAGATGTTGGCGCTTGTGGGGCGTCTCAAAGACAGCAAACTTCGCGATCAGCCGCGCTGGTTATCGAACGCGGTGGATCTACTGCATGCGGAGTTTCGGAGTAATTTGAAGGTGCAGGATATCGCTAACGAGATCGGCGTGCACCCGTTTCATCTCTCACGCGTGTTTCGCACCGTTCACCGGCAGACGATCGGCGAATACGTGCACAAGCTGCGCGTTGCGTACGCTTGCAAGATGCTGGCGCTGCCCGACTGCGACCTGGCGACCGTGGCTCTCTCCGCGGGGTTTGCAGATCAAAGTCACTTCACCAAAGTCTTCAAAAACCTCACCGGCATGACCCCCGGCGCGTTCCGCCAGATCTCAACGGACACCAAGCTCTAACGCCAGGATGATCTTCCTGTCGCGCAAGTAAAGACGCGTGCCGGCCAACGACGGCGCGGTCCACGCGTTGTTGCTGAGCAGTGCTGCTTTCGAGGTCATCGTCAAACCTTCAGGCGCGGGAGTCGCTAGCGACAGGTTCCCGTCTTCGTCAAGAATGATGAAACGGCCGTCCGCAAACAGAAACGACGCTCGCGGAAAAGTCCGGTTGCGCCACTGCACCTTGCCTGTCTTAACGTTGACTGCGGTGAAGGGCGCTGGTCCAAAGTCGCCGCTCGAACCGTACACGAAATCACCGACGCGAATCGCGTTCGTGAAATGAACGCGCATCAATCCGTGCGCCCAAAGCTCTTCAACCGTCGTCTTGTTTCCCGCGCGACTTAGTTTTAGCACTCGGCTTCCGCCGTTGTATCCGCTCGAAACGAAAAGCAGATTGTCCGCGCCCCAGATCGGCGTACTCGTGTTCAAACCGTAGTCGACCGGATGCGCGTGACTCCACAAC
>DASUPR010000586.1:0-2194 GCA_036281015.1 Pyrinomonadaceae bacterium | reverse complement strand
GATCATTTCACTCGTCGTGAGCTCGACGTCGTGAAACGGCATGCCTAAGTAATCCGCGAGCGCGCGCGCGTCTTGGCGTTCGTCGTTCTCGAGACCGCCCGGATAACCGACGCTGAATGCGTGCATCGTGTGCCTGTATTTCCGCGCGGCCAACGCGGCGATCGCACTCGAATCAAGACCGCCGCTCAACGCGATGCCCACGGGAACGTCAGAACGGATCACGATCTCGCTGACCGTTTCGAGTTGTTCGCGAATCAACGTTGCCGGATCGCCTTCGAGCGGCGGCGCATCTTCCATGGACCAGTAACGGCGCTCTTCGAGGCGCCACGGATCCAGATCAATAATTAGCAACGAGGCCGCGACCAATTTGCGCACGCCTTTCAGCGGAGTGCGCGGCTCCGGCACATATTGGTAATGAAAGTAGAGATTGACCGACGTCGGATCGAGTTCAAACGGCACGAGACCGGAAGCGAGCAGGGCTTTCATTTCCGACGCAAACAAGACGCGTCCGTTGGTCTCGTAAAGGTACAACGGTTTCTCGCCCATGCGATCGCGCGCGAGCACGAGTCGTTTGCGCTTCGTGTCCCACAAAGCAAACGCAAACATGCCGCGCAGGTGCTGCACGAAGTCGAGACCGTGTTCTTCGTAGAGGTGCAGGATCGTTTCGCAGTCGCTGTGCGTGTTGAACCGATGACCCCGGGCTTCGAGATCCTTGCGCAACTCGACGAAGTTGTAGATCTCTCCGTTTGCTACGAGCGCGAGTGTGTGGTCTTCGTTGTAGAGAGGCTGCCAGCCGCCGTCGAGATCGATGATGCTGAGCCGGCGCATCGCCAACAGCACGTGGTTGTCGAGGAATTCTCCGGAACCGTCAGGACCGCGGTGCGTGAGGCTCGAGTTTGCGCTGCGAACGCCGGCGATTTCGGCGGGCGTTGTTGGCGCTTGAGTTATGATTCCGGCGATACCGCACATTCCCGGCTACTGCCTCCTCGCGTCGACGATCAGCGAAGTGTAGAAGAGACCGTCGCGCTGGAACGCCTGCTGCCTATCGAAGCGAACCGAACGCATGATCAGGCCGTCCTTTTCATCCCACGCAGTGGCGTGAAACTGTTCCTGCGCGTCGAAGTATTCAAGCGGCGTCGTCTGAAACCCGACACTCTGAAGCAGCCCGCTGAGCGAGTCGATGTTGTAGAGCATCTTGTGCCCGTCGTTAGGCGGCGCCACCTCTTTGACGTACGCCGGATCACGGCGATAACCGTCCGGCACCGCGAGCCGAAAGAGTCCATCCGGCTTGAGATAGCGATAACACTCCGCGAGCGCGCTGCGCGCCTCATCTTCCGACAAATGCTCTAGCATGTGTTCAGACAACAGCGAATCGATTGAGCCTGGCGTGAACAAAATGCTCCAGTCTTCGGGCGACGTTACGTCGAGTAAGTCTTTGTCCGTCTGAAACCAGCCATCAAGTTGATATGGACCAGCGCCCAGCATCACTCTGAGTGGATTTGCAGTGCTGACTTCTTTTCGTAATTTCCACTGCAGCCTTTTCTTCATCAAGCGTTTGTAAACGCTGGCCTGGGTCACAGCGCGGGGGGCAAATTTTGTCAGGATCATAGTTCATGGGGGATTCAGTGTTCAGCGTTTACGCGCGCTGCTGCCGGGAGATACGCGCGAGCATCGGCGATCACGCGCGAGATTCCTTCAGTGAGCGTCACGCGCGGTTGCCAGTCAGGTAATAACTCCCTTGGATCGATCATTACCTCTGAACCGGTAGCACTTCCCGCTTGAAATTCGACGCCGAGTTGGCGCGCGATCTCTTCGCCGACCTGGCGAATCGTGACCCACTCCGGACCGGCAACTTCCGCCGATTGTTGTGGGCTGTCGAACAACTTGATCAAAGCGTCAACGCAGTCGGTTTTGTAGATGAACCGGCGCCGCTCGGCGCCATCTGTCATGCACGTCACCACGCCGCGCGTGAGTCCTGATAGTACCAGATCGGTAACCACGTGACTGCGCACGTCGGGATGTTCCCAGCCGTACGTGTTCCACAGCCGCGCGACTTTACCGCCGAGTTGCAACGACCAGCACGCGGCCATCAATTTCGTCGTGCCGTAAGCCGTCGGCAGTCCTGCAAGTTGTGAACTGACGAAGAGAAACGGCGTGCGTGTGCGCGCAAGCGCGTCGAGCACGCGCACGGTCA
>DASUPR010000585.1:0-3222 GCA_036281015.1 Pyrinomonadaceae bacterium | reverse complement strand
TCTCAGAAAAGCACAGGCAGCTCGCCTAAACACGATCCGCGACATCAATCGGCAGATCGTGTTGAACTACGTTCGCGAGCGCGAACCGATCTCGCGTGCGGAGATCGCGCGCGAAACTGCGCTCCAGCGTTCGACGATCTCGGCCATCGTCGAAGATCTCACGCGCGAAGGGTTGGTCGAGGAAGTCGGTGAAGGGGAGTCGACCGGCGGACGCCGTCCGACGTTGTTGAAGCTGCGCGCTGTTGGGCCAATCGCCGTCGGAGTTTCGATTACGCCGACGTGTACGACGATCGCGAGCAGCGATCTTGCCGGGCGCGTGATCGATCAGCAGGAGTTTCTCACCGATCCGGACAAGACTTTGAGCCAGGTGATCAGCGCGGTGCGTGAGTTCAACGCGCGCTACCAGGGATCGATCGAGGGCGTCGGCGTGAGTCTTCCGGGGTTAGTCGATCCTTCGACCGGTACTGCGCTATACGTTCCATATTTTCCGTGGCGCGATCTCGCGGTTTCCGATCAGATCGCCAGCGCGGTCGGCGTGCCGGTGGTTATTGATAACGACGCGAACGCGATGGCGCTCGCGGAGTTGTGGTTTGGGCGGCCGGAAGTTAACGACGCGCGCGATTTCATCATGGTGCTGGTGGCTGAAGGTGTCGGCACCGGAATCATTTTCGACGGTCAGGTTTATCGCGGACAGCGCGGCGCGGCGGGTGAGTTTGGCCACATGGTGATCGGCGCGCACGCGCCGGTGCCGTGTTCGTGTGGCAGCGACCATTGCTGGGAAGCGTTTGCTTCTGAGCGCGCGGCGATTGCGCGCTACCGGAAGCTCGCCCGTATTCCGAGTAAGACTCCGATCAGTTTCAAAGAAGTCGTCGACCGCGCGCTGAGCGGGGAAGAGCACGCGAAAGCCGCGCTGGTCGAGACGGCGCGTTATCTCGGCGTCGGAATCTCGAACTTGATCATCGGTTTCAGTCCGGAAGCCGTGGTCGTCGGCGGTGAGATCGCGCGTGCGTGGGACCTGATCGAAAGCGCACTGACCGAGGCGATCGAACACAGCGTTCGCCGTGGTCTACCTTCGGCACGCATCCTTCCTTCAACGCTCGGCGACACGCCCACATTGCGCGGCGCCCTGAGCCTGGTCCTTGCGAGCAAGTTCGCCGCCGCCTTCGCGGCGTAAATCCTTCAGATTTAATTCAAAAAAAAGTTGACAGCATCCGGAACTTGTATTAAAAACTTCGTTCGTTCTGACAACAAACTATCTCGCGTTCCAGTTTTTACAGTCGGCTCCACCTGAAGGACTTCTATATGAGAATGCCACTCGCCTCGGCCCGCATCCTCCTCGCCGCCCTGTCGCTGCTGCTAACCGCCGGTATTTCAGTGTTTGCGCAGAGTAACAAAGGCTCCATTGTCGGTACCGTCAGAGACCTGAACGAAGCGCTCGTCGCCAATGCCAAAATCAAAGTCACGAACGTAAAAACCGGAGAGGCGCGCGAGACGGACACCAACGACGAAGGCACGTTCACGGTGACCAATCTCGAGCCTGGCCAATACAGCGTGACGGTCGAGGCGCCAGGATTTCAGCCGGTCACATTCCAGGCGCTGCAGGTGGAGACCAACGCGCGCTTGCCGCTCGACGTGAAGTTCAGCGAGCTTAGTGCGTCGACGTCTTCCGTCACCGTCACCGCCGATGCGGCGCCGCTGGTTGAAAGCGAGACGAGCGTGCGTGGCGATCTCATCACCGGCCGGCAAGTCACCGACCTGCCGTTGCCGCAAAGAAACTTCACTCTGCTCGCGGGTCTTTCGCCCGGCGTCGTTCGTCCAAATCTTGGTCTGCTCGGCGGCGGCGGTAACTTCGTCGCCGGTGGCGGCGGACAGAACAACACGGAGTCGACGCGCTTCCGTGAGTCAGGCGGTTCGGTGCTCGTGGTCAACGGCGCGCGCGCAACCAACAACAACTTCACGCTCGACGGCGTCGACAATAACGAAGGACAGTTCGCGCAAATCGCGATCTATCCGCAACCGGACGCAATCGCCGAGTTCAAAATTGAAACGAGTGTGCCTTCGGCGGAATCAGGACGCGCCGGCGGCGGCATCATCTCGACGACGTTCAAGTCCGGTGGCAACGATATTCACGGAACGGTTGGCGAGATTTATCAAGGGCGTTTTCTTAGCGCGGCTGCGAGCCGTTTTGACGATCCGACATCGCCGCCGGTGCCGAACTACGTAACGCACAACTTCTACGGCACTGTTGGTGGTCCAATCTTCCTGCCGCGGCCCGGCGAAGGTGGTCCGGTTTTCTACGACGGCCGCAATCGCTCGTTCTTCTTCTTCTCGCTCAATGGCCAACGAAACAGCACGCCGATCTTCGGCGGTGCCGGCGACCCGAATGTGGCGGTACCCGTACCGACAGCCCGAATGCGCGTCGGCGACTTCGGCGAACTGCTACGTCCGGGCGTATTGAGAGAATTTCCTTTGGCCGGCGGCGGCAGTGTGACCGCACCCGTCGGAACGATCTTTGCGCCAAACGGCACGCCGATCCCCGGCAACGATCTGCGCAATTGTCCGAGCTGCGGCGGCTTCTCTCCGTTTGCGCTCGCTTACGTCAACGCGTTTCCGTTACCGACTCTTCCCGGCGCCGGCCGCAACTTCTCGACGAATCGTTCAGAACATGCCGTCGTCGACAATTACGATATTCGCATCGACCATCGCATCACTGACAAGAACACGATCTTCGGACGCTACAGCAAGTCAGAGACAGCGCGGGCGCGCGACAACTTCTTCCCACTGGGCACGTCGCCGACGGGCAACGATTTACCCGCTGGTCCATCAGCAGGTGACGAGTTTGGCGATGCCAAAGGTTTCACGATGGGCGACACGCACATCTTTTCGCCCACGGTTGTTAACGACGCCCGCTTCGGCGTCACGCGCGTACAGATCGGAATCTTTAACACCGGCGTCAACGGCACGGGCGGGTTCAGTCCGACCGTTTCGGCCCAACTCGGTGCGCCCAACATCAACATCAGTCCAAACACCAGCGGCATCGTGCTGGTGGGCATTGTGGATGAACTGACAGGCACCGATCGTGCGACGGAGTTCACCGGCGACGGCGGTCCTTTCTATTTCCTGTCGAACAACTTCCACTTTGCCGACGCGCTTACGGTCATCAAGGGCAATTCCACTTTCAAGTTTGGCGGCGACTTTCGCGTTCGTCAGAACAGCAACTAC
>DASUPR010000584.1:0-4942 GCA_036281015.1 Pyrinomonadaceae bacterium | reverse complement strand
GAGCGAAGCGCTTCAAGCGTCATCTGTGTGGGCTCAGCCATTGAATCCTCCATTAACAACTCTTCCATCTTTCATAAACACAATGCGATCGGCGAAGCTGGTAGCGAGTTCGTGATCGTGCGTGACCATCAAAATCGTCAGCGAATCCTGGTTGACCATCTCGCGCAATAAGGCAAGCAGTTCGTGCGCGCGAATCGAATCGAGATTTCCCGTCGGCTCGTCTGCGAGCAACACCTTGGGATTGTTGGCCAGCGCGCGAGCGATCGCAACGCGTTGCTGTTCGCCGCCTGATAATTCCGAAGGCTTGTGCGACAAACGATCGCCGAGCCCGACACGCGCCAGCAACTCACTCGAACGCGCGCGCCGCTGTTGCCCGCGCAAACCGCCGAACGCCAGCGCCAGCGCGACGTTCTCGCGCGCAGTCATCGTCGGAATCAGATTGAAATTCTGAAAGATCATGCCGACCGAAAAACGCCGGTAACGCGCCATCTCTTTCTTGCTGAACGGGCCTAACGGCTGCGACGCGAAATACACTTCGCCCTTCGTCGGGTGATCGAGTCCACCAAGCATGTTGAGCAGCGTGGATTTGCCCGAACCTGACGTGCCCTGAATCGCGACGAACTCGCCTTCGTTAATCTCGAGCGAGACGTTGTCGAGGGCCGTCACACTGTTCGTGCCCATCTGATAGATTTTGGAAACTTCCTGGGCCGCCAACAGGACACTCATGACGGCTTACTGACTCTCCATAGAGCAAACCTCTCGTCGTCAAAACCCTTCAGGGACATATCAAACTCCGTTGCGCTTAAACCTTTGGAATCGAGCAACTCACGCACTTGCGCGTCTTCATAAACCGTGCGCGAGATTATCACGTCGCTGCCTGTCGATAGTCCTTCGAGACGCGCGGCGAGATTTACTGTCGAGCCGAAGTAATCGAGACGATCGTTCAGTGTCACGGCGATGCATGGACCAGTGTGCAAGCCGGCCTTCAACTGCAACGGCATGGTTCCCTCGCTCGGTTGCGCGAGCGCCCGTTGCACTTCGAGCATCGCTGCGAGACCGTCGGCAGCACAACGAAAGACGCCCATCACTGCATCGCCGATTGTCTTCACGACTGCGCCGTCGTGCTCGGCGATCGCTTTTTTCAGTACGTCGAAATGGCCCATCACGCGGCCGAACGCAGTCGCGTCACCAATCTCGCGATAGAGCCTGGTTGAGTCGCGCAGATCGGTGAACAGCACGGTCAGCGTTCCAACCGAGATCTGCTCGCCCGGACGCAACGCCTCTGACGCAAACAGGTCGCGAAACATTTGCAGCGCTGTAACTTCCGCCGCGGTTGTCGCCTGATCGTTCCACGCCATACGTTCGAGCATGACTAACTGTTCGGCGTCGGTGTCGTTGCGCAAGTCGAGCGTGAACCGCTCGGCAACGTTCAATAGATCGCCGCTCCAACCGTTGCGCGTAGCAACGACCTGCGCCGACGTCGCGCCGTCAGGCGAAACGGTGATGTCCAGCGAACCGGGAACCTCCAGCGCGCGCAAACGATAGCTGCCGCTTTCGAGCGGCAAGTTCAACACGCGCTCTTCACTCGCCGGGAGCAGTTGCTGCGCCACGACGTGCGGCGTCATTTGCGGACTGCCGATGCAAAACGCGAACACGTTGACGCGCCGCACCGCGGGATTCGGACGAAATGTCAGTTCGACAAAGCGATCGAAGTTCACCGTGAAATCGATCTGGCAACCCGCGCAGTGAACGTGAGCGTTGATGTCTTTCAACGAACGGCCGGATTCCTGTGGTCCACGACACAACGGACAAAGCAGGTCCCACTGAAAGTCGAGCAAACCGACTCGCGTTGCGCGCAAACAGATTTCGAGCACATCGCGCCGCGGTTCACCCCAATCGTCTGCGAGCTGGTACGGACGAATGCGCGTGACGGCGAGATCGTCGGCGTGTTGAAGAAAATCACTCAACCGATCTGCGAGCGCGCATTTCTCCGGCGGCAACTCCGCCTGTTCGAGATCCGCGACCAGCTTTTGCCGCAACGATTCGAGCCGCGCCAGGTCGAATGACGACTGTGAAACGTTGGACTGACTCGCCACGTTCTTCGCGCCTTCGACAGCGGCCGTATCATACTTTTTGATCGCCTCGCGAAAACGGCGCGACACAATGAAGTTAACCTGAAGCCCTATCGCCACCGCGCCCGGAAGATTTCGCGGCGTGGACCAGAGCTGATAAATGAGGTGCGTGCCGCCGCCGTCGTTTGGCGTCAACTCCGCCAGCACACGCAGGCGCGACAATGGTCCTTTGCTGTAAACGCGTTCGATGCCAAAACGAAACGGCTTGACCCATTCGAATGGTTGTTCTTCCCATTCGACAGGCAAGCCGTACATCGAGAGCCGTACTTTGCGGCGCGCGTTGCGCAGTGGTTTGTGAGCCGCGTCGATCTCTATTTCGGGAACGCCGGTGTCGCGATTGAAGCGGTTGGTGTCAGCAATGAACGGCCAAAGTCTCTCCGGACTCGATTTGAGATCAAACTCCCATCGTTTATGAAGCTCACGAAAAGACATGCGCCATTGGATTATAACGAAGTGGATTAGACTTCTTTGTATTCTGAATCCACATCCTCATGCGAGAGCGCGACGCGGTAGTTCTTCGACTGCAACTGCTTGGTGATCAGCAGATCATCTTTCGTCTTGAGGAGATCCGCGCGGCTGTAAACAGAGAGCTCAAAATTGTAACCGTGCGTGATCGCGTCTTTCGGACACGCTTCCACGCAGTAACCGCAAAAGATGCAACGCCCGTAATCGATGTTGTAGACGGAAGCGTAACGCTCGTCGACTCCGATTCGCTCTTCCGGTGGACGCGGGTCGTCGTCCGCGACGATGTAAATGCACTCTGACGGACAGGCAGCGGCGCAAAGATAACAAGCGACACACTTCTCACGGCCGAGTTCGTCGACGTGCAACAGGTGCTGGCCGCGGTAGCGCGGCTGAAGCGTCACCGGCTCATCCGGATACTGCACCGTCCATTTTCGTTTGGGAATGTAAGACAGCGTCACCGCCATTCCCTGGATGATGGCCTTAGTCGATTCGATAACGTCGGAAATAATTGACATGTGTTCAGTGTAATCGTTATGTCAAAAACTCCCAAAGGCGCCCGTAAGAAACCAAAGCAGGAGCAGTCCGTAGAAAAAGATGGTCAATCCCCCGGTCACAATGCCGATGATTGCCAGCGGTTTTCCGCCCACTGTCTGCGGAGATCTGTTGATCTGCTGCAGCGCCATCCAGCCCAGGATGACTGCTACGACTCCCGGTAACGGGCCCAGGCAACCGAAAACCAACCCGAGCAAACCCGTCACCATGGACGCGGTCGCCAGTGCCTGACTCTGCTGTCTAACGGGTTGTGATGGCGGTGTTGGTTGCCATGCCGGCGACGGTCGAGGCGATTGCCAAACCGGCGACTGCATTGGCGGCCGTTCATCCGGCGCGACCCAACCGCCGGGCATCGGCTGCTCGCGTGGCAGCCACTGTGTTTGTTGCTCCGATGGAGGCGGTTTGTATTGCGGCTCGCGGATGATCGGATTCCAGTTCGGATCAACCGGCGGCGACATCTCTTCGATCAGCATGGTGCCGTCGTCCGAGCAGAAAGTGATCCACGGTTCCGTGTACTGTCGATTGCACTGGGGGCAATACTTCATCTGCGAGACTTCATCGGCGGTGTCAGACCAGTTCGAGACGGCTGAAGAAATACGAGATCTCGATCGCGGCGTTTTCGTCGGAGTCGGAACCGTGTACGGCGTTTTCGCCGACGGAACCGCCAAACTGTTTTCTGAGTGTGCCCTCGTCGGCCTTTGCCGGATCGGTGGCGCCCATCAGATCGCGCCAGGCTTTAACTGCGTTCTCTTTTTCGAGCGCCATCACGACTGATGGTCCACTCGACATGAACTCGACGAGTCCACTGAAGAAAGGCCGCTCGCGATGCACAGCGTAGAAGCCTTCCGCTTGCCGTTGCGTCATGTGAATGAGTTTTAAGCCGCGGATCTTGAAACCATCGTCGAGAATCCGTTGAATGATTGAGCCTGTGTGTCCTGCTCGAACTGCGTCGGGTTTTACGATTCCGAAAGTTAAGTTGGTCATCTGGTTTAGAGTACGTCCTTCATTGCTTGTCCAATATCAGCGGGTGACTTAACAACATGAATACCCGCTTCACTCAATGCCTTCATCTTCTCCGCGGCCGTGCCTTTGCCGCCCGCGATGATCGCGCCTGCGTGGCCCATGCGGCGTCCCGGCGGCGCGGTTTGGCCGGCGATGAACGCGACAATGGGTTTCGTCACGTGTTCTTTTGCAAACGCGGCCGCGTCTTCTTCAGCGGTGCCGCCGATCTCGCCGATCATCACGATACCGGTTGTTTCCGGATCGGCTTGGAAGAGTTTCAATGCATCAACGTGTGTGGTGCCAACAATCGGATCACCGCCGATGCCAATCGCTGACGACTGGCCCAACCCGAGCGCCGTCAACTGGCCCACCGCTTCGTAAGTCAACGTGCCCGAGCGCGAAACAACGCCGATGTTGCCTTCGCGATGTATGTGACCGGGCATGATTCCGATCTTGCATTTGCCGGGCGAGATGATGCCGGGACAGTTTGGACCGATCAGACGTGTCGGTTTGTCTCGCAGGTATTCCCTTACTTTCACCATATCGAGCGTCGGGATGCCCTCGGTGATGCAAACGACGACCGGAATGCCCGCGTCCGCAGCTTCCATGATTGCGTCGGCAGCGAATGAAGGCGGCACGTAGATGACGGAGGCATTCGCGCCCGCATCTTTAACCGCGTCGGCTACCGAATTGAAAACCGGAATTCCCTCGTGTGTCGTCCCGCCCTTCCCGGGCGTCACCCCACCGACGACATTCGTTCCATACTCAACCATCTGCTTGGTATGAAACGT
>DASUPR010000583.1:0-15522 GCA_036281015.1 Pyrinomonadaceae bacterium | reverse complement strand
ATAAAGCGGATGAACATTCTTCCAACCACGTTCCATCAGTAACTGCGCCATACTGGCGCTTGATGCTTCGTGCGGTCACGTGCAGTACGTAATCACCGTGCGGTCGCGAGGGATTTCGTCGAGATGCTGGTCGACTTCGCTGCCCTGAATGCGTAGCGCGCCCGGCAGTTTCGTGTCCGCTTCACCCCACGCCTGCGGATTGCGCGTGTCGATAAAAGTAAAAATCTCGCCGCGATCCAGGCGCTCTTTTACTTCGTCTGTGGTAACTCTCGTTACTTCCATCACTCCTCCTTGTCTTTGAAAACACACTTAACGGCTCGACAGTCGGCGGCGCCGGCTGTTAAGTCGTTAATTAACCTCAGTCCTGCCTGCAAACTACTTCTTCTTTGCAGCCTTCTTCGATCGTGACTTCGTTCCCGATCCGGCTTTCTTGCTCCCGCCCTTCTTGGTCGCCGTCGATCTGGCTCTCTTTGCCGCTGTCGACGCAGATTTGGTTTTAGACGCCGACTTCGAAGCGCCCGCAGATTTCTTGCTGCCCGAACTCTTGCTCGCGGTGCGTTGCTTACGGTTCTTCTCCGCTGCCAGTTCTTCTCCGAGCTCCTCGATCTCTTCCTGACTCAGAGCCGCACTGGCCTTCTTGAAGAGTTCGTTTTCTTCTTCCTCGACGTGGTGCTCGACGTTCTCTTGCAGCACCTTTGCCTTAGCTTCCCATTCTTCGTTCGCCGTCTTCGCTCTGCCCAGTTCTCTCAGCAGCTTCTTGACGACGTCATGCTCTTCGTAAGCCTCGAGAACCAGCTCGTGCGTTTGCTTCGATTCTTCGAGCGCCGGATAGAAAACCTTTTCTTCGATGTGGGCGTGCAGCTCGAGCTCCATCTTGATCTGTTCGAACACCCGCAGCTTCGCTTGCCCGCGAGACGATTCCAACTGACTGAAGAGCTCTTCGACTTTCCGGTGATCCTGTTTTAGTAGATTGAAGGCATCCATATGTTCTTCCCCCCATTGTTCGTGGTGTTATGCGATTTTAAGGCAGGCAAGAACAGGGCCGTTGGTCCGAAGTCACAAAACAGAAGTTTGCTGAGACAACTGCGTAGTTTTGACGGCAAAGAGTTGTCGAACTGGTTCACAAGAGGAGTTGAACTGTACGCGCTTGGTACGTTACGAGGCATCAACCATCGTCGCTACGAGATGCTCCAGCGCCGCGGCCGGGTCGCCGCAACGGCCGGTGTGAACCGGTGAGGTCTGAATAACCGTGCTGCGCGGAGCAACGAGCCAGTGGAAACGTTGACGCTGCGGAAGCTGGCCGATGGCTCCAGCCTCTTCGCCGCCGCGGCAGATCGTGGGAATCGTGGCGAGGTGTTTTCTGATAAGATCTAAATCGACGTTCGGATCGAGCGCGAGCAGGCGCGACTCATCCAGCTTGATTGTTGCTTCCAGGAACGACAGGTCGGGACACGAAAGGATCACGCCCGCGTTGATAAACTCTTCACGGTCGACCTTCGGTACGACTCGAATCACCGCATAGTCATACCTGAACTTATCGGGCACGAATCGCCTCCTCAACGAAGTGACGCGGCTCGTCGAGACGCCTCGTCAGGTAATCGACGTAAGCCTGTCTGTTTTCCGCAATCGTACTAAACGGAGCGTGCTCCTTCAGCCACTCGTCCGGCACGAGTTCGACAACGGTTCTTATCACTTCTTCCGTGATCGCGGCCGTCATCGACTGGTCGGCTGTTTCGATCGATTTGGCAAAGGGAAGCAGGATGTGTTCCTTGATTAAACGAAACGGATCCCGGGCGCGTTGATCCATGTCGGTCCAGGAATGATGAAAGTACAGTGCGGCGCCGTGATCGATCAACCAGAGCTTTCGGTGCCACATCAACATGTTCGCGTTTCGCGGCGTGCGATCGACGTTGGTAACGTAGGCGTCCAACCAGACGATTCTGGAAGCGAGATCCGAATCGGGTTGGTCGGCAACCGGATCGAACATCACCGATCCGGGAAGATAGTCGAGTCCGAGATTCAGTCCGCCGCTCGCGCGAATGAGGTCTTGTATCTCCGGATCGGGTTCGGTCTTCGCAATCTCCGGATCGAGGTTCACAAAAACCAGTTCCGGGACCAGCAACCCCGCCGCCCTCGCGATCTCGCCGGCAATCAACTCGGCGACGAGGGCCTTGGCCCCCTGGCCCGCGCCACGGAATTTAAGGACGTACATCCCATCATCATCAGCCTCGATGATCGCCGGGAGCGACCCGCCTTCCCGCAGCGGAGTAACGTATCTGGCGGCATTTACAGTTCGCATTCGCAGCTACGCTAACACAGTTTCCGGTCTAACCGTCCAGCGACTACCGCAATTAAAATACTCCTCTTGTCGGCCAAAATTTAAAGGGCCAAAAGGCCCCGAAATTTTTGGATTATAGCGATTGACTTCTTTGCGGCTTCGCACGAAAATGGGGGCCAGTCAGGCTCAAGTCTCTAGTCCGGCAAATCCCAGGTCCAACTCGCCGGCAGCTTTAGAAAGTTTCTTTAACAGATGATTTCACTTATTCCCTCCTTCTCTCGCACCAATAGGGCTCTGTGTGTAATCGCAATGGTCTGCCTGCTTACGGCTTTTGCAGGCGTGATTTTTGTGTCGGCACAGAACGATCAAAACAACCTCCCACCAGCGACGCCGGCGCAGGATGGCGCACCCGTCGCGAGCGAGACGGCACGGACCAGAGTTGCGCAAAACTTTGGCAAGTTACCGCTCAGCTTCGAGATCAATAAAGGACAGATCGACCAGGCGGTGAAGTTCCTGTCGCATGGCCCGGGTTACGATCTGTTTCTGACGGCGAACGAAGCTGTGCTCCGTGTGCCCAAGCCGCGTGCGCTTAAAGAAGACAAGTTGAAACAGTCCGCGCCCGCTAAAGAACCGGCGTCCGCGAAAACCGACCCGGACGCAAACGTGCGCGAGGGCACCGTGTTGCGCTTGAAGTTCATCGGCGCGAATGGCACACCGGAGGTCGAAGGGCAGGACGAACTGCCTGGCAAGGTGAACTACTTCATCGGCAACGACCCCGCGAAGTGGCAGCGCAATGTCCCCACGTATAAAAAAGCTTATTTCAAAGACGTCTATCCCGGCATCGACGTGGTCTATTACGGCAACCAGCAAGAGCTCGAATACGACCTCATCGTCGCTCCGCGCGCGAATCCGAAACTGATCAGATTCAGCGTCGAAGGCGCGGACAAAATTCGTCTCGACAAGAGCGGAAAATTACTGCTGACGCTGAAGCACGGCGAAGTGTCTTTAAACAAACCCGTGATCTTTCAGCTCGACAAAAACGGCGGCCGCCGCGAAGTAAAAGGCGGGTATTCCCTCACCGGTAACGAAGTCAGGTTCAAACTCGAGAACTTTGATTCCAGCAAGCCTCTGATCATCGATCCCATTCTTTCGTATTCAACCCTGCTGGGTTCCAGCGGCAATGACACCGCCTTCGGTATCGCAGTCGATTCGCAAGGCAACGCCTACGTCACCGGTACGACCAACGCTTTGAATTTCCCGACCACCGCCGGATCGTTCAAAGCCACTTCCACCAATTTCGGATCGTTCATCTCGAAACTGAATGCGACCGGCTCCGCGCTGGTCTACTCAACCTATCTCAGCACTAATAACGGCTCCACGAACGCCAGGGCCATCGCGGTAGACTCGAGCGGCAATGCTTACGTCACCGGCTCAACTTCCGGGTCCGACTTTCCCACTGTCAACGGACTAAAAACCACCAGCAGCTTTTTCAAGACTACTGACTCGGCAGCGAATTGGAACAATCAAAATACAGGACTCGCCGGCAGCGTGAACGCGCTCGCCATCGCCCGCAATACGCCAAACACGCTCTACGCGTCGACCACGTCCGGATTCTTCCGCAGCACTGACGGCGGCACGACCTGGACCAAGCCGCCATCAAACGGCTTGTCGAGTTCCAGCTTTGCCAATTCCATCGGAGTTGATCCGTCCAACGCTTCGGTCGTCTACCTCGGACTCTCGTTCGGGTTCTTCAAATCAATCGATGGCGGAAACAATTGGACTCAGCTCAATTCAGCGCCGCTGAATTTCCCATCCGTGTTTGCGATCGTGTTCGATCCGGTGACGCCTTCGACAATTTATATCGGCACGAACAACGGTGTGTTCAAAAGCACCGACAGCGGCAGCACGTGGATCACGCAAAACAATTTCGGCATCGCGGGCACGCCAAGCATTCGCGCACTGGCTATCGATCCGAATGCGCCGCTGACACTCTACGCGGGCACGACAAATAACGGTGCTTTCAAGTCGACAAACGGCGGTGGAGTCTGGACTGCGATAAACAATGGAATGGGCACGAGCAATCCGACGAACGTCAGCGCTATCGTTATCGATCCTGCCAACTCCTCCACGATCTATGCGGGCAATGGTTTTGGGTTTTTTGGAGGCGGCATTAACAAGAGTACGAATGGCGGCGCTTCGTGGGCTCCGCTCACGAATGGGGTGCCGGATTCCGGTATCAACGCGATGGCTGCGACTGCCACGGCCGTTTACGCCGCCCTCAACAGCGGCGGACTGATCAAAACGACAAACGGAGGAACTAGCTGGACCGACGCAACCGCCGGTCTCTCGAGCTCGAATGTTCGGGCCATCGTCGCACATCCTACGAACGCAGCAACCTTGTTCGCCGGAACCTCTGAAAGTGGTAACGTCGATGCTTTCGTCACCAAGTTGAATCCGTCAGGATCGGGCTTGCTGTTTTCAACTTTGCTCGGCGGCAGCAGGGACGAGTTTGGCAACGGCGTCGCAGTCGACGGAAGCGGAAACATCCTGATCGCAGGCCAGTCGACCTCGTCTAATTTCCCGGTGGCGAACGCTGTGCAGTCAGCGCCGGCTGCCGGCGACACCTGCGTAAACGCTTTCGTCACGAAGTTGAATCCGAGTGTTCCGTCTTACGTCTTTTCGACTTTGCTCGGCGGCAGCTCATGCGATTTCGCGAACGGCGTGGCCGTGGATACCGCAGGCAATGTTTATGTAACGGGAGAGACCGCTTCCACCAACTTCCCGACGGCGAACGCATTTCAACCGGGATTCGTTGGACCGCAATTCAACTCCGACGCGTTCGTTACCAAACTAACGCCCGCCGGCGCATTCGTGTATTCGACTTATCTCGGCGGCGGGGGCGCCGACAGCGGCGCGGGAATCGCGGCCGATGCATCCGGCAACGCTTACATCACAGGCTTCACGAATTCAACAAACTTTCCGACGATGAATCCGCTGCAGCCTTCCATCGGCAGCAACTTCTCGACGGACGTGTTCCTGACGAAGTTCAACCCGTCGGGTTCAGCGCTGGTCTATTCAACTTATCTCGGTGGATCGGGGAACGACGTGGGCCGTGGTGTGGTAGTCGACTCAGCTAACAATGCGTACGTGACCGGATCCGCCGCGTCGACTGAATTCCCACTCGTGCAGGGCGCGCTGCGTACCAAGAGCCCGGTCTATAAGAGCATCGACGGCGGCGCGAACTGGAGCAACGATAATTACGGTTTCACCGGCACTTCGCTCACCGGCATGGCGATCGATCCATCGCGGACCTCGACCGTTTACGTGAGCACTCTGACGGGTGTCTTCAAAACAACCAACGGCGGCAGAACATGGTCGCCAATCAACACCGGCCTCGACAGCATCATCGTGAATACGATCGTGATCGATCCGGTTACGCCGTCTACGCTCTACGTGGGCGTGCCGGGTTTCAGTCCCAACAGCGGCATCTACAAAACGACGAATGGTGGAGCCAACTGGAACCGCCACAGTAACGGAATGGTGGCGACGGACATCACCAGTCTGGCTATCGATCCGGTGACGCCGAACACGCTGTACGCAAGTGTCTCGAGTGGCTCCGGCAGTAAGATTTATAAGACCACTGATGGCGCGGGTAATTGGGCGCTGACCGGGAATGTAGCGCTGATACAGCCGATATCGTTGACGCTCGATCCGCTGAACCACAACACGATCTATGTGGCCGACACCTCGAGTCCCGGCGGAATTTTCAAGAGCACCAACGCCGGCGTGACGTGGCAACTTGTCGGCGGTAACCAGGTTGGTCCATTCCCACGCACCATCGCTGTCAGCCCGTTCACTGCGGGACTCGTGTATGTTGACGCCGGTCAGGGTTTGTTCAAGAGCACCGACGGCGGCAACAACTGGACGCCTGTACCAAACCGAGCGGGGAAAGTCGTTTTCGATCCGGTAACTTCGTCGACGATCTATTTGCTATCGAGCTCTCAGTTCACCAGTCTGCTGGGCATCTTCAAGAGCATCGACAGCGGGCAAACGTGGTTGCCTATCGTCAAGGGCCTCAACACCGCGCAGGGCTTTGAGATGGCGATCGATCGCACCAAGCCTTCGACTCTCTATCTCGCATCAACGCAGTCCAACGGTTTCGACGCGTTTGTTACGAAGTTCAATGCCGCCGGCAGCGCACTGATCTACTCAACCTTCATCGGTGGTCCTATCAATACGCAGAGTTTTTCTGGTGTTGCCGCGCAAGCTTTCGGAATAGCTCTCGACCCATCCGGGAATGCATACATCACCGGTTTGACCTCGGCTCCCGGGTTTCCGGTTAGTGCGAATGCCTTTCAGCCTTTCCTACGTGGTTTCGACGATGCTTTTATTTCGAAGCTATCGATGTCGTACATCATCAGCGGCCAGGTTGTGGATGGCGGCGGCGCGCCTGTCGGCGGCGCCGAGATCGTTTTGAATGATGGAACGTCGCTCAGATCGATCTTCAGTGAGAGCGATGGTTCTTACCAGTTCTCCCAACTGCGCGATGGAGGCAATTTCACCATTACGGCGAACAAGCCTCACTTCACGATGGCTCCGGCGAGTCAGACTTTCAACAATCTGAAGGCCGATCAGGTTCAGAACTTTACCGCCACGGCAAGTGCTGCTGCGTTCCACACGATCAGCGGCAAAGTAACGGAGAACGGAAACGGTCTGGCCGGCGTCACCGTGACGCTCAGCGGAAGCCAGCCTGGAATAAGGACCACTGACAGCAACGGCAACTATTCGTTCGAACTCGTCGCCGGTGGCAACTACACCGTGACGCCGTCAGTTGTCGGTTTCAACTTTGCTCCGCCCAGCTCGGCGTTCAATAACCTGAGCGCGCCGCAAACGGCAAACTTCACGGCGAACCGCCAGAGTTTTGTCGTCACGAACACCAACAACCACGGCGCTGGATCGTTGCGCGATGCGATCATCAACGCAAACGCCACGCTTGGCGCAGACACGATCGTCTTCAATATTCCCGGTGCGGGAGTCAAGACGATTAGTTTGTTAACTACACTGCCGGAGATCACCGAACGTGTGTCGATCGATGCGACGACTCAACCCGGTTACGCGGGCACGCCGCTCGTCGAGCTTGATGGTTTGGGAGTTGGGACTGGTAGTGGTTTTCTAATCAAGGCCGCGAACAGCACCGTGCGGGGATTCGCGATCGTTAATTTCCGCAGTGAGAACGGTATCTGGCTGAACGGCGCCGACAACAACACGATCCAGGCAAATTACATCGGCGTCGGCGCGGACGGCACTACCGCGCGGCCGAATAACCGCGGCATTCTCATCAGCAATTCGGCTAATAACGTGATCGGTGGGACCACCGCCGGGACGCGTAACGTCATTTCGGGAAACCAGGCCAGTGGTATTGAAATCAACGGCAACAACAATGTCATTCAGGGAAACCTGATCGGAACGAATGCCGCGGGAACGGTGGAGGTTCGCAACTCGGGCGGAGTCAGTATCTTCAGTTCGCAGTTTACTAACAACCTCATTGGCGGCACGGCGGCTGGAGCAGGGAATCTCATCTCCGGAAACGGCACCGGTGTGTCCGCGAACGGCAACAACACCACCGTTCAAGGAAACTTGATCGGAACAAACGCCGCCGGCACTACCGCAATTCCCAACAGCACTGGTGTCCAGGCATTTGCCGAGAACGTGCTTATCGGCGGCGTCACGCCCGGCGCCAGAAATGTCATTTCCGGCAATCTTGGCGAAGGCGTCATCATTCGCGGCGCCGGCAGTAAGCTCCAGGGCAATCTCGTTGGAACCGACATCAGCGGCACGTTGGCTTTGGGTAACAAAGGCAATGGTGTTGTTGCGGGTGAAGGTGCGGTGATTGGTGGCACAACGCCTGCGGCGCGAAACATCATCTCCGCCAACGGCAATCTCGGAAACGTCGCGCTCGGTAACAACAGTTCCGGCAATGCAGCCACGGTGCAGGGTAACTACATCGGCACCGACATAACCGGCACTAAGGCGCTGGGCGGCTCAATCGCGGGCATCAATATCGCGAGCAACAACAACATCATCGGCGGCACTGCTGCCGGTGCGGGAAATGTCATCTCCGGAAATACGATCGGCATACAACTCGGCGGGTTCTTTTCAGTTGGCATTATCGGCAACGTCATTCAGGGAAATTTGATCGGCGTGAATGCAGCCGGGACTGGACCACTGTCGAACACCAACGGCGGAATTGTGGTTTTGGAGGCTGTCAACAGCACGATCGGCGGCACGCAGAGTGGCGCGGGTAACAAGATCGCTTTCAACGGCGGTGCGGGCGTGTCGATGTCTGCGGGGAACGCGAATTCCATTCGCGGTAACGCGATCTTTTCGAATAATGGTCTGGGAATAGACCTGAGTGCACCCGGTGTTACGGCCAACGATCTCAACGATTCTGATACTGGTCCAAACCAGTTGCAGAACTTCCCGGAGATCACGTCGGTGATGTCGACGAGCAGTAATACGACGATCCAGGGAACTCTGAAGTCGATACCGAACACTGCTTTCCAGATCGACTTCTATACGAATGTGGCTGTGGATCCTTCGGGCAATGGTGAAGGAGCGGCGTTCTTCAACACGACCACGATCAATACGGACGTCAACGGTAACGGCACGATCAACGTGACGTTCCCGGTTGCTTTGCCTGCTGGACGCGTGATTACCGCGACCGCGACTGACCCGAACGGAAATACGTCTGAGTTTTCGGCCAGCAACGGCAGTGGAGCCGCCGGCAGTGTGCAGTTCAACTTTAGTGTGATGCAGGTGATCGAAGATGTTGGTGCCGCGACGATAGTCGTTCGGCGCACCGGCGGCAGCTCGGGTTCGCTGAGTGTTGACTATGCAACCGCGAACGTCACGGCGATTGCCGGTCAGGATTACACGGCTGCTTCGGGTACGTTGACTTTCAATGCGGGTGAAACAATCAAGACGATTCCGATCTCGATTGCTGATGACTCGACGACTGAGTCGGATGAAACGTTCACCATCACGCTGCGCAACACGCCGAACCTCGAGAACCTCGGATCGCCAAGCGTGCTGACGGTCACGATTCAGGACCGCACCACGGTTCCGGTGTTGACGGTAAGCAATGCATCTGTGACTGAAGGCAACACGGGCACCACCGACATGTTTTTTGCCGTCACGCTTTCAGCAGCGACTGGCCGCACGGTGAGTTTCAGTTATACCACGGCGAACTTCGGTGCGTTTGGTGGCGGAGCTTGCAGCATCCAGGGCGCGGACTATGAAATCAACTCTGGTACGTTTACGTTCCAACCGGGTTCTACGGTCTTTCCCATCGCGGTGAAGATTTGCGGTGACACGAGTGCGGAAGCGAATGAAACCTTCCGGGTGCAGCTCACGAACGCCACTGGGGCGACGGTTCTACAGCCGCAGGGTGTCGGCACGATCATCAACGACGACGTGCTTGAGCTGGTGCTGGAAGAGAATGGTCCAAACCCGGGCCAGGCCGCGGCCGTCGATGCGCGTCTGGCGGTGAGAGATCCGTTCCGCGTGATTATTCCGGAATGGTTGCGGCCTACGGAAACCGATCACGCTACGCGCGTTGCGTTCTTTGCTCGCGGTCTGCAATTGAATCCCGGCGAGTTGTCGAACGCGGTGGTTGTGAGGTTTACGGCCAGCAATGGTGCGATATTCCAGATGCCTGCCGAAGACGTGCGCGCCGTTCCGAACAGTGAGTTCACGCAGGTGACGGTGAGGCTGCCGAATACTCTGCAACCCGACACCTACACGGTGTTGATCGGAGCGCATTCGCGGATAAGTAATACGGGCACGATCCGGATCGTGCCGTAGGTCTCATTGTTTTTGCTCAGGGCCAAGCGCAGCTAACACCTGATCGATATTCTTATCGGCCCAGTAGCGAAACATGTTTTCCGCGGTCGTGAGCGTGCGCGTGTTCATCCGATCGATGTACAACGTGCCGTTCAAGTGATCGATCTCGTGCTGAAGAATACGCGCGTACCAACCGTGCGCGTCGATCGTGACTTCTTCGCCGCGCTCGTTCAAACACTCAACGCGGACATTCAGCGCGCGATTCACGATCGCGCTGAACCCTTCCACGCTCAGACATCCTTCAAAGAACTCCACGGATTGATCGTCCGGGAACGAGAGCTTCGGATTGATGATCACATGAAACGGGATCGCCGCCCGCTGGCGTTCGGCGAGCTCCTCTTCCGACAGACCCTCGATGTACTCCGCGCGATCCTCGATCACGGCCACTTGAATCGGCACCCCAATCTGCGGCGCCGCGAGCCCCACCCCCGGCGCCTCGCGCATCGCATCTCGCATCAACCCGATTAACTGCTGTATCGCCGGACTCCCAATCTCCTCTTTACTCAGCGCCCGGCTCCTCTGCCTCAACACCGGCTCCCCAGCCTGAACAATCTTCAGCTTCATTCGCGTGACCCCACTTCCGATGTCATGGTAAAGAATTTACTTGATCGCGCCAATTTGCGAGAGGTATGCTGCTTGGCGGTAGTCAGAAGCCCTTCACCTCATAATCCAAATCTTTCATTCCGGCAGACAGGCGCAATGATGAAAGTATCCAGACTGGCAACTGTAATTATTTCTTTATTGACCGTTGTCGTTTTCACGACTCAATCCGGTAACGCGGCGCCGGAGGATCGGTGGCTCTATGGGTCGGCGGGGTATGCAAGAGCGGTGGAGTTACAGCGTGAGTTGAATGTTCCACTCGTCGTTTATTTCTACACGGACTGGTGCCCTTACTGCCATGCGTTGGACAAAGATTACCTTCCGGCCGCACCCGTAAAGCAGTACCTGCGCGGAGTCGTCAAGGTGCGGATCAATCCGGAGCACGGCCGGGCCGAACGCGAGATCGCGAAACAATACGGCGTCCGCGGATATCCGTCTTTCTTCATCATGCGCAACCCGGCTTCACAACCGGCGAGCGTCAATCCGTTTCGTCGCAGCGGCAAGAATCTCACACCCGCTGAGTTCGTGAGCGCGTGCCAACAAGCCGAGTCGTTCTCAGCGCAGACTAAGCTCACCAGAACACCAGCGCCCACAACAGCGAACGCCGTTGGTCCAACACAGCAGAAGGCGAAATCGCAAATCGTCAACGTACCGCCTGCGGCGCCAAACTTCATCAACAACGCTCCACTCCCAACACTCGACGCCGTGCTCGCGAAATACGTCGCCGCCATCGGCGGGCGCGAAGCACAACGCAAGATCACGAGCCGCGTGAGCAAGGGAAGACTCGACGTGCCGGGTGTTAGCTTTGGCGGCAAGCTGGAGGTATATGCGAAGGCGCCCAACAAGTCGTTAACGATAATGAATGCGGAACCCGCGGGCCTCATCAAAGAAGGCTTCGACGGCCGCACGAGCTGGAGTGTGACCAGCAACGGTTTAGACGTCGACAACAATGTCAACCGCGCCGCAGTGATCGACGCTGATTTCTATCGCGAGATAAGACTCGCGGAGCTGTACTCGCGCATCAAGCTCGTCGGCAAAGTGAAGGAAGGTTTTCGCCAGGTCTATTTAGTCGAAGCGGTACCCAAAGGCGGCGCGGCTGAGAATCTGTATTTCGACGTCGAGAGTGGCCTGCTCGTTCGGCGCGATGTGACGCGAAACACACCCAACAGCTCTGTGCGTGTTGAAATTTACCTCAGCGATTGGCGTGACGTTGACGGAGTGAAGCTGCCGTTCAAAATCACTCAGATCCTGCCGAAGATGCGATTCGTGATCACCTTCGACGACATCAGGCAAAACGTTCCGGTAGACGACGCCATGTTTCTGCGGCCTTAATTCTCCGGCAACGCGCGCGGCACTTTCACGAACCACGCCAACACCGCCAGCACAACGACCACTAGCGTCAACAGGTAGAAGATCGACGCGTACGACCCGGTGCGGCTGACGGTTTCGGCGAGCACCAATGGCCCAAGTGCAGACGCGATTACCGTCAGCGCCTGCGCCACGCCCTGAATCTTGCCGAGATGCGTTCGGCCGTACGCAGCACTCCAGAAACTAAAAAAGATCACGATCACGAATCCGCCTGCCAGTCCCATCACAGCGGCATACATCGCAACGTGCGCTTGCGTCGAAACGTGCGGCAGCGCGGCGAGCGAACCTGCAAGCAGGACCATCGCCAGCGCGAGCAAACGATTCATCTTCCACTTCGAAGCGATCCACCCACCGAGAAAATTTCCCACGAGCGAAGTCAAAGCGACGATCACCAGGCTGCGATAATACGTCGACGCATCAAACCGGCGTTCGGCGAGTATCGACTCGTTGAAGAGCGCAATACCGGAAGCGATCAGTCCGTAAACGGCACTGGAAATTCCAAAGACCCAAAAGCTCGGAGTTGATAAAGCCTGAACGAGCGTGTAGTCAGCCGGTGTTTCTCGACCAAGTTCGATTGCCTCACCGTCCGGCTCAATCGAGCAAGACTCAGGCGATCGCCGCACCAGCAACAACGCAAGCGGCGCGAGCCCGAACAGCAGCGCGAGCCCGATGATCCACCACGCCGTGCGCCATCCATTCGCCAGCACGATCGCGCCTATCAACGGAAACGCCAACATGAAACCGATGCTCAACGCGATCGTGTAAACCGCCATCGCGAGGTTGAGCCGCCGCACAAACCACTGCCCGACCATCGTAATGCTGACGACTGATAGCGCGCTCTGGCCGAAGCCGCGCGTGAGCGTGATGAAGAGCGCAACTGCCGCGACGTTCTGCGTCGCACTCATTCCAAAGACCACCGACGCCAACGCAATCGAGACGATGGTCAGCACTATCCTGCTGCCAAAGCGATCGATCAACCGTCCAACGCCAATCGAAAACAGCGCGCCGATCAACGTGGCCCAAAGATTTATGCGTGCGAACGCAACGCGATCGATTTGCAGATCCCGCAAGAGCGGTTCCGTGATCAATCCCAGCCCTTGTGTCCGCCCCGGCAGCGTTCCGACCATCGCCAAAGCGGCGATGAACACGTGTATCCAGCCGTAATAAAACGGCAGAGCAAAAGGCGTAACCGGCCGTTGCCGTATCTCAGCGCTTACTGAATTCATTCCGTATCAATACCCAACTCAGAACCAGGCTCACACAAACGAGTAACCCGACCCAGCGCGTCAACCCGTCCTTAAAAACAACGGTCGCATTAAAGATGATGAAGATCAAAAAGCTGTGCCAGATCAGCGTCAACACCCACGGACGGCGCCGATAAGAGCCGAGACCCGCAATCCACCACCACGACACGTCGGCGATCCAAAGCAGCGCAACCGCGTAGTTTATGAACAGCCCGCCGCCCCAGTTGACGCGAATCACTTCCGCGGTCTGCCGAGCCGTATCGACGTAAGCGGATTCATGACTCCACGCGTGATAGAAATTGAACGCGCAGATGAAATGCACGATGAGGGCCGCGCAGCCGATGGTCCATGCGAGCCGCGCCCAGCGATCCAAGCTCGCGCGCCCGCGCGCCATCGCAAACACGATCGCTCCGATCGCATACGACAGGATCGAAATCCAGATGGTGCTGCGTGTTAAGAACTCTCCCGAGCTCATGCGGTTTCTGTTAGCTGCGTTGTTGTTGCACGAAGTGCAGCGCCGCTCCGATTCCGGCTCCGAACAACAAGCCGTACGCGACTCCGAACAGCAACATGCCCGTCGGTTCGGAAAGGGAATTGAACAGCGCGGCTCCTAAAAAGTAGCCGAGAAAGTTTGATACGAAGAGGACGGCTGAAAGTTTTAGCGTCGACCTCAGCGCGCCGAAGCCGGCGGCAAACACAACGGCCATCAACACCGATCCAACAAGCGAGCCGATCGCTTCACCCGTTGTGTCGGGTGATGAAAAATACGCACCCATCCAGGCAGCGCCGTACGCAAAAAACGCGAGGGCAAACAGAATATAGAATTCCGGCAGTCGCCAACGTCCAACCACGAGCGAGCCAAACACCGCACCGCTGAGCACGACGAACAGCGCGATCCACGCGAGATACGAACCGAGCAGTCCGAGATTCTGGTACATCCACCGTTCCGCAAAGGCGACCGTGGCAAACACGCAGAGACTGACTACGCCAAAGCCGATCGCTCCGGTCGCGATCGATCGCGCCAGCGAGGGCGGTGTCGTCGAAGAAAATTGATTATTCATACAGGGGCTCGTTCGAAAGTGGGATTCTAAGTCCCGCAAGTGAAACTGCAAAACGCCGGACCACAAATCGTTTTCTTTGGATTCCGGCGCGAAAGACCGGTTTGAGTGCTTGGCACACGCTTTGAAATTAGGGCCGCAACCCAAACCAGCGAGGTGACTCTCGTATGCGTGACCTTATCTACTGCTTTCGGATGCTGCGCAAGCGGCCCTCGTTCACTATCGTCGCAGTGTTAACGCTCGCGCTCGCCATCGGCGCCAGCACTGCGTTGTTCAGCATCGTCAATGTCGTGGTGCTCAACCCGTTTCCTTACAAAGATCCATCGCGGCTGTTTTTCGTCCGGCAAAGTTTCCCGAAGATCGGCGTGCATGACGCGTTCCGATCTTCAGGTCCGGAGTTTGTCGACGTTGCGAACAGCGGCGTGTTCGAACGTGTCGCCGCGTTTGAACCGGTGAGCCGCAATCTTACCGGCAGTGACGAGCCCGAGCGAGTCGCCGCGGCGAAGGTCTCAACCGACTTCTTCAACCTGCTCGGCGTGGAACCTATGCTCGGCCGCACGATCGCGCCCAACGAACAAGGTCCAAACGGAGAGCGCGTCCTGGTGATTAGCCACGGTTTGTGGCAACGGCGTTTTGGCGGCGACAAAGCAATGTTGGGCCAAACGGTCGCTCTCGACGACGAGCCGTTCACGATTATCGGCGTCATGCCGCCGCAGTTCAGGTTTGACGAAGCACAAGCGTGGTTTCCGTTTCCATTTAACTTCAACGAGTCGGCGCGAGGCGGACGAGCGTACCCGATCGTGGGCCGCGTCAGCTACGGCAAGTCTGTCGAGCAGGTGAATGCCGCACTCGCTAATCTTGCGCGGCAAAACGAGCAGGATTTTGGTAGTACAAACCAGGAATACGCCGGCCGCGCGATCTACGTACAACCGCTCACCGAATATTATCTTGGACCAGTGCGCAGGGCGTTGTTCATCTTGCTCGGCGCTGTTGGCCTGGTCCTGCTCATTGCGTGCGCCAACGTCGCAAACTTACTCCTCGCCAGATCGATGAGCCGCTCGCACGAGATCGC
>DASUPR010000582.1:0-6965 GCA_036281015.1 Pyrinomonadaceae bacterium | reverse complement strand
GATCGCCGTCGCAGAGCTCGCCTTCGCGCTGATCCTCGCGCTCGATCGACGCATCGTGGACAACGTCGTAACGCTGCGGCGCGGCGAGTGGAACAAGAAAGAGTTTTCGAAAGCGCGCGGCTTGTACGGCCGAACGCTCGGTCTGATCGGCGTCGGCAAGATCGGGCAGGAGATGATCTCGCGCGCACGCGCGTTTGGCATGCCGGTAATCGCGTGGAGCAGGAGTCTGACGCCAATGCGTGCGGCAGAGCTCGGCATAACGCACAAAGAATCTCCGAAAGCCGTCGCGGCGGAAGCTGATGTTGTGAGTCTTCATCTCGCACTCAACAACGAGACGCGAAACTTGATCGACGCAGAGTTCTTCAATGCGATGCGCCAGGGCGCTTACTTCATCAACACCGCGCGCGGTGAAGTTGTCGATCAGCAAGCGTTGGTCAACGCGATGAAAACACGCGGCATTCGCGCCGGCCTCGACGTCTACGCCGCGGAACCAACGAGCGCAGTCGGCGAGTTCACCGATCAAATTGTGAACGAAGAAGGACTTTACGGCACGCATCACATCGGCGCGTCGACGGACCAGGCACAGGAAGCAATCGCCGCGGAAACGGTGCGCATCGTGAAGCAGTTCAAAGAAACCGGCCAGGTGCCAAACGTCGTCAACCTTGCGCGGCAAACGCCGGCTACGCACCGGCTCGTGGTCCGTCACGTCGATCGTCCGGGCGTGCTCGCGGGCGTACTCGACGCGATCAAGTCAGAACAGATCAACGTTCAGGAGATGGAGAACATCGTGTTCGAAGGCGCGGCAGCGGCCGTGGCGCGCATCAATCTCGACAACGCGCCGTCAGATGCCATTCTGAATCAAATTCGATCCGGCAGCAGCGACATCATCGAGCTGAATCTGATTCAATTGGGTAGTCAATGAACACAACTCTCATCACCGGCGCCTCCTCAGGAATCGGTGCAGCTTTTGCCAGAAAACTCGCGAAGCGCGGCAGAAACGTTCTGCTGGTCGCGCGTTCTGAAGAAAAGCTGATCGCGTTGTGTAACGAGATTGGCCGCGTGAGCGGCATTCGCGCGCAGTACATCGCGATCGATTTGAATGAACAGAACGCGACGTATCGGCTTTTTGAAGAAACGCAAAAGCGCGGCCTGACGATCGACATGCTCGTCAACAACGCGGGCTACGGCTCGATGGGCGAGTTTGCAGATCAGGAACGTGAGCGCGAGCTCGACATGATCGATCTGAACGTTAAGACGCTCGTTGATTTGACGTACCGGTTTCTTGGTCCAATGCGCGAGCGCCGGCAGGGAACGATCATCAACGTTGCCTCAACTGCCGCGTTTCAGGCGGTGCCGTTCATGGCTACGTATGCGGCGACGAAAGCGTTTGTGTTGTCGTTTTCCGAAGCGCTATGGGAAGAGAATCGCGGACACGGCATTCACGTGCTCGCGTTGTGTCCGGGAGTGACGGATACGAACTTCTTCGAGGCGTCGAAGATCGATCGCCCGCCGATGCGCACGGTGCAAACAGCGGAAGAAGTGGTCGACGCTGCGTTGCGTGGACTGGCAAGACGCAAGAGCGTGGTGATCTCGGGTTGGACCAACTGGCTCACCGTCGAGATCCAGCGCTTCGTACCGCGGGCATTTGTGACCAAGTTCGTCGGCAGAACGTTTCGATCGCGATTTGAGTAGGGCTCCTTCAACCACAGAGACACGGAGACACAGAGAAGAAGGGATTTACGGAGGAAGAGATGACGGAACGGATTTTTAATTTCAGTGCCGGGCCGGCGATGTTGCCGGTGCCGGTTTTGGAAGAAGCGCAGCGCGACATGTTGAGCCTGCCCGGTGTGGGTATGTCGGTGATGGAGATCAGCCATCGTTCGAAAACGTTCGACGAGATCCACGCGCGCGCTCAATCAGGTGTGCGCGAACTGCTGAGCATTCCGGACAACTACCGGATTCTGTTTCTGCAAGGCGGCGCGAGTTTGCAGTTCTCGATGGTGCCGATGAACTTTCTGCCCGCGGACGGCACTGCCGATTACATCATCACCGGAAGCTGGGGCAAGAAAGCGTTGAAGGAAGCGAAGCGGGTCGGCGCTGTAAATGTCGCGGCCACGATGGCCGACGGCGGCTTCACACGCGTGCCGGGCCAGGATGAGTTGAGCCTCAGTCCAGGCGCTGCTTACGTCCACATCACCAGCAACGAAACGATCGAAGGCGTGCAGTGGAAGCACGAGCCCGAGACCAGCGACGTTCCTTTGATTGCTGACGCTTCGTCTGACATTTTGTCGCGCGCGATTCCGGTCGAGAAGTACGCGCTGATTTACGCGGGCGCGCAGAAGAACATGGGACCAAGCGGCGTCACTCTCGTGATCATTCGCGACGACCTGTTGCCGCGCATTCCCGACGGCCTGCACACCATGCTCGACTACCGCACGCACGTCGAAAACAATTCGCTTTACAACACGCCAAACACGTGGGGCATTTACATCATCAGCCTCGTTTGCAAATGGATTGCAGACAAGGGCGGCATCAGCGCCATGGAGCGCGAGAACGACGAGAAGGCGCAACTGCTCTACGACGCAATTGACGCCACCGAGTTCTATCGCGGCCACGCCGATGCGGATTGCCGTTCGACCATGAACGTCACGTTCCGCCTGCCGTCAGAAGAGCTGGAGAAGAAGTTCACGTCTGAAGCGACAGCGCAGGGGCTCGATGGTTTGAAAGGTCATCGTTCGGTGGGCGGCATCAGGGCGTCGATCTACAACGCGTTTCCGCGCGCGGGTGTGGAAACGCTCGTGTCGTTTATGAAAGATTTCGAACGTCGAAACGGGTGATGGACCACGGACCAGGAAACGCTCACATTTCAGGTTGCGCCGGACGACGTCGGGGTTCGACTCGATTCTTACCTAGCTACACGCATTGAGGGCTGGAGTCGCGCACGGCTCCAGCGTCTCATCGAATCGGAAGACGTTCTCGTAAACGGCAAGTCTGCCAAACCCTCGTACAAACTACGCGAAAGCGACGAGCTGGAAGTCGAACTGATCGCCCCGGCTTCAACCAGCTTCACGCCTGAACCGATCCCGATCGAGATTGTTTATGAAGACGAGACGCTCGTCGTAGTGAACAAGCCCGCCGGCCTGGTCGTCCATCCCGCTGCTGGAATTAATTCAGGCACGCTGGCGAACGCGCTCGCATTTCACTTTCAACAACTCCCCAGGATTGACGCTAGCGGCGCGGGCCTCAGGCCCGGCATCGTGCATCGTCTCGACCGCGATACTTCAGGACTCCTGGTCGTCGCTAAAACCGAGGCGGCGCTTGAACACCTTTCCGATCAGTTTCGCGATCGCACGGTGTTCAAATCGTATGTCGCGCTGGTCCATGGGCGAGTGAACGTTGAGTCAGGAAAGATCGATCAGCCGCTCGCGCGCGATCCGTCGAACCGCACGCGCATGGCGGTCGTGCGTGGCGGCCGTAGCGCGTTATCGTTGTTTCGCGTGCGGCAACATTTCGATCGGTTCACGTTGCTCGACGTTGAACTCAAGACCGGCCGCACGCACCAGATTCGCGTTCATCTCGCGTGGCTGAAACATCCGGTTGTAGGCGATGAAACCTACGGTGGTGGACGCGACAACACGATCCAGGACGCCCGCCTGCGCGCGCGCGTGCGCAATCTCGGGCGCCATTTTCTGCACGCCGAAAAGCTTGCTTTCACTCACCCAAAAACCGGAAAGCGAGTGGAGTTCAATAGTCCTTTGCCGCCCGAACTGACAGAACTGTTAGCAGAGATTTAGGGGATTGGCTCAAACCGCTTAACCAGCTGCTTGAACCGTTCGTCGGATCGCAGCGCGTCAAACATCGGCTCGATGCGAATGAGAACGAGACCGGGGTGGCGATCTTCGTAGGCTTTGTTGAGGAATTCGATCGCACGGTCGTTGTCTTTGAGGCCCGCGTAAACGATCGCGAAGTAAAGACCGGAAACGTATCGGCGCTGCGCCAACCGTTCGATCTTTTTAATTATGTCTCCCGCTTCGGCATGCTTTCCGGCCATGCCGTAAGCGAAACCGAGCGACGCCGACGCTTCCGTTTCGCTCGCAATCACTTCGTCCGGCACTGGACCACTCGCCGGCGCCTTAATCAACGCCCGCAGCTCCTTGATCGCATCGTCGTGCATTCCCTTCTGCACGTACGCCAGCGCAAGATAGTGCCGCGCGACCCAAAAATCAGGATCGCTCTGCAACGTCAACTTGTACTTCGCGATCGCGTCGTCGTAGTTGTGTTCGTAGTAGGAATAAAGACCGGTATTCGAACTGATGATGGGCGAAAGCGGATCGAGCTTGTGCGCTTCCTCTATCTCCGTCTTCGCCGCAGCGAACTTGCCCATCTGCATCAGGTACGAAGCGTACCACTGATGCGCTGTCGGATACTTCGGATTCAACTTGAGCGCCTGTTGAAAATCACTCTGCGCGCCGAGCCAATCCCAGTCGTACGCAAGCTTTACGAACGCGCGTGAAGTGTAAGCTTCGGCGAGTGTCGGATCTGCATCGACCGCTTTCTCCGACGCGGCTTTGGCTTTCGGCATTTCATCTTTCGGCCGCACTACACCTATGTCGCACAACAGCGCGTAAGAATCAGCAAGCCCGGAAAACGCGAGCGCGAAAGTCGGGTCCTTCTCTTCGGCGCGTTTGAAATACTCGATGCCGTTGCGAAAACCTTCTTCGTTGCGCTTGTTCCAGAAGTAACGCCCTTTCAAATAGAGCTGATACGCCTCCGCGTCGTGTGTGTAACGCCGGGCGAGTTTCTCTTCATCCGCGCCACTCAAACGTAGCCGCAAACTCTGATAGATCTTCTTCGAAACTTCATCCTGGACCGCGAAGATATCTGCGAGACTGCTGTTGTACTCGTCGCCCCAAAGTTGCGATCCATCGGCAACCTTGATCAATTCAGCTTTGATAACGAAACGATCGTTGAGCTTCACGAGGCGGCCGGTAAGAACTGCGCCGACGTTGAGATTGCGTCCGGCTTCGACGGGATCGAGATTAGATCCCTTGAACCTGAACGCCGCGTTGCGCGACATCACTTTGAGCTCCGGCAACTGCGAGAGATTGTTGATAATGCTTTCAGTGATGCCGTCCGAGAGATATTCGACGTTCGGATCTTTGCTGTCATTAACAAACGGCAGCACGGCGACTGAGTTGATCGCGGTGGGCTGTCGCACGAAGTAAACGATCGCGTAGACGATCACGCCACAAAGCACGATGGCAAGCGTGGAGTAAACCATCCAGAGCGCGTGTCTTTGTCCTTTGCGTGAAACTGCGTGCGAAGAGTCAGTCGGAACAGGAACCGGCTCGTCAGTGATCGTTTCAATCTGCGATCTCGTTCGCGTTGGTCCGGAATGGATCGTCCGGGTTTGCGCAAATGGCGCGGACTCACGCCGCGCACCCGCGCCCGTGGAAGATTCGACGTGCAGCTCGTCGCGCAGTTGTTCGAGATCGAGTTTTAAATCGGTGACGGTTTGATAGCGCTTGAGCCGATCCTTCGCCAACGCCTTCGAGACGATTCGTTCGAGCTGGCGCGGCACGTCGGCGACGTACTCCGTCAAAGGCGCGGGCTCATGATCGATGATCGAAACTCTCGTGTGACTATCGGTGCGGCCTTTGAACGGCGGCTGGCCCGCGATCATTTCATACAACACCACGCCAAGACTGAAGATGTCTGAGCGCGCGTCGATACTCTCGCCTTCCGCCTGTTCCGGCGACATGTAGCCGGTCGTGCCCATCACGAGACCGGGACTCGTTTCCGAAATGGGAATCGTCACGGCTTCCGGATCGGCAGACGAACTCTCGCGATCGGTCAGTTTCGCCAAACCAAAATCGAGCACCTTCACGAAGCGATCGCGAACGAAACGATCCTGCCGCAACATGATGTTCTCGGGCTTGATGTCGCGATGCACGATGCCGGCGTTGTGCGCCGCCTCGAGGGCCATCGCGACTTGAATCGCAACGCCGAGCGCTTCGTCGACTCGCAGCGGCTCGCGCCAGAGACACTGCCGCAGCGTTTCACCTTCAATAAATTCAGTCGCGATGTAGTAGTGATCGGAAGACTCGCCGATTTCAAAAACCGTGAGGATGTTCGGGTGATTCAACGCCAGCACCGCGCGGGCTTCCTGTTTGAAACGCCGCAAGCGACTCTCGGAGCGCGTCAGTTCATCCGGCAGGACTTTCAGCGCGACCTTGCGGCCGTGTTGCTTCGTGTCCTCAGCCAGGAACACCTCGCCCATGCCTCCCTTGCCCAGTCTGCGCAAGATGCGATAATGGGCGATGAACGCAGGGAGTTGATCTGGGCTGGCAGAGTCCGAACTATTTGAGCCGTCGGGCATCGAAGGTGGAATTCCTTGCGCGACTAAGTTGGGCCGAAATTCGCGGAAATCATTGTAACACCCGTTCGAAGTTGCAATAGCATTGATTGCCGGAAGGGCAACAGCTTCCGGCATGAACGCATCGAAACCGCGTCGTCCAGGCAGACTCCGGACAGCGTCTGAACTATAATCCGAATCGCATGTCATCAGCCTTAACACGAATTCTGTTCAAATCTTTGGCGGCAGCTTGCATTATTGTGGCCGTCGCGTTGTCTGTCCCTGCGCAGAAGCCGAAGGCTTCACCGTCTCCAACACCTCCGGGCGGAGACCCACAAGGCACCGAGAAGATTTTCGTCCGCCGCGTGCGCCTGCCGATCACGGTGACCGATAAGAAGGGACAGTTTGTTGGCGGTCTAACCAAAGACGACTTCGTCATTCTCGAAGACAAAGTGCCGCAGGCGATCGAGACGTTTTCAGACGATCTCTCGCTGACGACTCCGCTGTACATCGCGGTGCTGATGGACACGTCGCCGTCAACCGCCGGCAAATTGAAATTCCAGCAGGAGTCGGCGATGAACTTCATCCAAACGGTCGTGAAGCCGCGCAA
>DASUPR010000581.1:0-4947 GCA_036281015.1 Pyrinomonadaceae bacterium | reverse complement strand
GCAATCCACGTACGTCCAATCGCCAGGCCGGAGCCGTTCAGCGTATGAACGAACTCCGGTTTGGCTCCGCCTGCGCGGCGGAAGCGAATTTGCGCGCGCCGCGCCTGAAACGCTTCGTAGTTTGAGCAGGAAGAGATCTCGCGAAATGCGTTCTGCGACGGCAGCCACACTTCGATGTCGTAAGTCTTCGCGGAGCCGAAGCCGAGGTCTGCGGTTGAAAGGGTGACGACGCGATAGTGCAGACCGAGTTTTTGCAGGATCGATTCGGCGTCTCTCGTGAGCGATTCGAGTTCCTCGTAGGAGTTTTCCGGCAAAGAGTATTTGACGAGCTCGACTTTCTCGAACTGGTGCTGGCGGATCACGCCGCGTGTGTCGCGGCCGTAGCTGCCGGCTTCGGAACGAAAGCAGGGCGTGTACGCAGCCCAGCGCATTGGCAGTTGGGCGGCGTCGAGAATCTCGTCGTTATAGTAATTCGTGACGGGTACTTCAGCCGTGGGAATCAGATAAAGCTCGCGGCTATCCTGTAGTTTGAACAGGTCTGTTTCAAACTTTGGCAACTGACCGGTGCCGAATAGTGCGCTGCGATTCACGATGAAGGGCGGCAGTGTTTCGTAGTAGCCGTGCTCGCGTGTTTGCACGTCGAGCATGAAATTGATCAGGGCGCGTTCGAGACGCGCGCCGGCGCCGTTCAGGATTGCGAAACGCGCGGCGGAGATCTTTGCGGCGCGTTCGAGATCGAGAATGCCGAGTGCGGTGCCGAGATCGACGTGATCTTTTGGTTCGAAGTTGAACTCCGGTGGCGTACCCCAGCGCCGCACTTCGACGTTGTCGGCTTCGCTTTCGCCGCGCGGAACGCTTTCGTGCGGAATGTTTGGCAGGGATGAAAGCAGATCGTTCATCCGCGCTTCGGTCTGCCCGCGCAGTTGGTCTAACTCGGAGATTCGTTCTTTTAGTTTTCCGACCTCGCTTCGCCGCGCTTCGGCCTCTTCCTTTTTGCCTTCCTTCATCAAGCCGCCGATCTCGCGGCTCGCAGCGTTGCGTTGGGCGTTCAGTTGATCGGATTCAGCAATAACGCGCCGTCGTTCTTCATCCGCCCTGGCAAAGTCGTCAAGCGCGGTCGTATCCGCGCGCCGCGCTCCCAGCGCCTCGCGGACCTTATCAATGTTCTCACGCACATAGTTCAGATCGAGCATAGGTGCGTGAGTGTACCATCCGTCATTTCAGTGTTGAAGCGGTGTTCGAGATCCTGGGCGATCGCGGTTGGGGTTGCATCGGTGGGGAAGGTTATCGGTTGGCCGATGATGACGCGGACCATGCCGGGGTCGGCGAAGTATTGTTTGCGGCGTTTTAGTTCGTAGAGGCCTTCGAGGCGGATGGGAATGATGGGGACGTTCAGCGCCTGGGCCAGGATGCCGATGCCGGCTTTGAAGTGGCCCATGTGCATCTGGCCGCGTGGGGCGCGCGTGCCTTCGGGGAATACGAGAACAGAGATGCCGCGATCGATGCATTCGCCTGCGTAGGCGAAGCTGCGGCGAAAGCCGCTCTTTTTCGGTAGCGGAAAGACGTGAAAGAACAGGTTGACGAGGAAGTATTCCGCGAGCCAACGCAGGCGCAGCGGCAGGCTTGTTCCCGCAGGCGGGTGCAGCCAGTTGCGCAGAATTTCGCCTTCCATCGCGACCGCGAGCTTGTGACGCAGATTGATCGGAAGTGCGGCGAGAACGAGCGCATGGTCTGCGAGCGAGACGTGATTGGCCACAAAAAGAACAGGATCAGATATTCCGTTGAGGTTCTCACGGCCACTAATGGTTAACCGGCTCATCACGTAGGTGATGGGCAGAATGATCGTGTAGTAGAGCGCGAGCCTAATCAACTTCACTACGCGCCAGCGGGGCCACTTCGGATACGGATACGGAACGACAGCGTGATCTTCGACCTCGCCACGCACGAGTTTCTGCACGTCGCCAACGGTTGTTGCGGCAGTGAAGGCAGCTTCGTCGAGTGAGATTTGGTAGCGATCTTCGAGTGAACTTAAAAGCTCTACGCGGCCGAGCGAGTCGAGCTGTAGGTCGGCGAGACGAGTTTCGGGAGCGACGGAGGAAATGAGATCTGTCGGATGTGAAGAAGGATTTAAAGAAGGGGATTGGAGCGCAAGGGCAACGTCGCGTTTTAGGATCTTCTGCGTGGCGGTGCGCGGGAAGTCGGGCTCGGGCCAGATGGACCAACGGCGAATCTGTTGGTATTCGGCGAGTTGTTCGTTGGCGCGTTTGATTGCCGCGTCGACATTCTCATTGCGGTCGTGAGGAATTATCGCAGCGAAGGGTTCGCTGCCACGCGCGCCTTCAACCGCGACGACGCAACTCACGCGTACTTCCGGTTGGCGATCGAGCGCCGCTTCGAGGTCTTCGGGATAGATATTCAACCCGGCCGCGTTGACGATCACGTCTTTCTGCCGGCCTCTGAAGAAGAGATTCCCGCTCGCGTCGAGCTGGCCCACGTCGCCCGTGCGGAGCCACTCGCCTTCGCGCCCGTTCACGTTCCCGCTCGTGGTCCAATAACCCGGCGATACGCTCGCCCCGCGCACCATGATCTCGCCCGAGTCGTCGAGCTTCACTTCATAACCCGGCATCAGGCGTCCAATCGAGCCACGGCTGCGTTTGAACGGATGATTCACCGAGATGAGCGCCGCGGTCTCGGTCATGCCGTAGCCTTGCAACACCGCGAAGCCGAGGCGTTGCCAGAAGTCTTCGGTGCGCTCGTTGAGCGTTGCGCCGCCGGATACAAATGCCCAGAACTTAAAACCAAACTGCCGGTGAAGTTTGCGGAACGTCCACCAGCGGTGGAGGAACCCGTGCTGTTCCATCGTCGCGAGCCGCTCGCTTAACTGTCGGCCGCGCGCGGCATAATCGCGCTCGACCCATTCACGTAACGCGTCGAGCACGCGCGGCACGAGCACGATCACCGAGATGCGGTTCTTGCGCGTGGTGCGAACGATCTCTGACGGATTCAGCGTTTCGGTGAAGTGGACCTCGCCGCCCATTAGCTGTGGAACAAAGAGTCCCATGAACTGGCCGAAGACGTGGCTCAACGGCACGAGGTTGAGAAAGCGAATCGGGTGAAAGAATTTTTCCCACTTCAGGTACTTGCCGATCTCGCGTTCGAGCGGGCGCAGATTAGAGAGCAGGTTTGCGTGTGTGAGCACGACGCCTTTTGGGTCCGACGTGGTGCCGGAGGTGTAAATTATCTCGAGGGGAATGTCCCGCAAGCGTGAGGTGTCATGAACGAAGTGATCGGTAACAAAAAGCTTTCCGTCGGTAACAACTACTTTCGCGGCTGTTTGTTGGGTAACCGAGTGAACAAACTCCGGAGTGCTACCCTTATCCAACGGCACCACCACCGCACCGAGCAAACAACACCCCCAAAACGCTGCCGCCCACTCGGGACTGTTCTCGCCCGTCAAGAGCACGCGGTCGCCGGGGCCGATGCCGCGGGATTTCAATTCACGCGCGAAGCTATGTGCTTCCTGAACCAGCCGTTTGTAAGACCAGCGGACCGTGCGCAGGCCGCGATGATGCACGAAGACGGTTTCGTCGCCGCGCCGTTCGTAATCGTCGAGATAGCTTAGAAGAGTCTGTCGCTCTGGCATTCCACGTTTGGTCTCGCTCGTTAACTTATGTTATTAGAGACCGCCCTGAGCGAAGAAACAAGCAGCCATGTGACACGAAAACGAGTGTCAAAACAGGTCAGCAGACAGGCCAGCAGAAAGGTCAACAAATTTGCCCGATCAAAAGCCATTCGCCGGTAAAGCCGCGATCGTCACCGGCGGCACGCGCGGCATCGGACGCGCCATCGCCATCGAGCTCGCCCAACGCGGCGCCGACGTCGCCTTCAACTACGCGCACAGCGTCGAATCAGCGGAAAGTCTCAAGTCCGAGCTCGAAGCCTTGGGCGTACGCGCACTCGCATTTCAATGCAACGTCGGCAACACCGAAGCCGCCGCCGAGATGGTCAAACAGGTGAAGGACGCCTTCGGCCGCATCGACTTCCTCGTCAACAACGCCGGCATCACGCGCGACAACCTGATCCTGCGCATGAAAGAAGACGACTGGGACGAGGTGATCGACACGAACCTCAAGGGCGCGTGGAATTTTGCGAAAGCCGCGTTGCGTGTGATGCTGCGGCAGGAGACGGGCGGATCGGTTCTCAACATCTCGTCGATCAGTGGCGAAGTCGGAATGGCGGGCCAGTCGAACTATTCAGCGTCGAAGGCGGGAATGATCGGGTTGACGAAGGCGCTGGCGAAAGAAGTCGCGAGCCGCAAGGTGACGGTCAACGCCCTGGCGCTCGGAATGGTTGCAACAGACATGGCCGGTAAACTCGATGAGAGTTACCAGGCGAAGATCATCGAGCAGATTCCGTTGGGACGCTTTGCGGAAGCGGATGAAGTCGCGCGCATTGCCGCGTTTCTTTTGTCAGACGACGCGCGCTACATCACCGGACAGGTGATCCAGGTCGACGGCGGCCTCGCAATGTGAGCCATTGCCGAAAATCGGCAATGGTTTACTTGATGCTCTTAACGTCGGCTGGTTTCGCGAAGAGCGCGTCGGCGAGGCGTTGGTTGTATTGCATCGACTCGTAATTCACTCGTGAGGTCTGTTTGCCGTTAACGAAATGATCGATCACCCACGGCGCACTTACGCCGTCGACGGTGATGAACTTCAGTAACACGTCTTCTTCCGTCGTCTCTACGTCATCGCCGCTGTCCATATCGCGCCGCACGCGTTTGTAGATGATCTTCGCCGGATACCCGTCCCTGGCGCCAAACTCATACTCGATCCAAAAACCATCCGGATACGTGAGCCGCACCGTCTCATTCCGTTTCGCCAGCCCGGCTTCGCGGCGGCCAACGTAAGTTACCTTTCCGCCTTCGTTGCGCCACCAGCCCTTTAA
>DASUPR010000580.1:0-17109 GCA_036281015.1 Pyrinomonadaceae bacterium | reverse complement strand
GAGAGGCTTAGATTCGTGCTCACAAGCAACAGCGTCAACGCTACATTCGGCAGCGCATGTCGCACTCGACTATAACGAAAGCGATAAAGCGGAACGATCGACTCCAACGCCCAAAGAAAACCGCACAACGCAATCAACATTCCCAATCGTGCTTGATCCGTGAGTAAAGCCATTTTCCGTGTCCCTTCCATAAATCATTCATGTCTCAACGCTACGAGTGGATCGACTTTTGTGGCCCGCCGTGCCGGGACAAAGCAAGCCAGCAATGCGACGACGATCAAAACAACAGACGCGATGCCAAACGTCATGAGATCGGTCGGCGCTACTCCAAACAAAAGGCTCCTCATCAAACGTGTGACGCCGATTGCGCCAACAAACCCGATCGCTACACCTATCAGCGTCAATCTCATTCCTTGTCCCATCATCAAACGCAGGACGTGTCGCGGCGTCGCGCCGAGGGCGAGACGAATCCCGATCTCTCGCGTGCGTTGCGAGACTAAATAGGCGATTACTGCGTATAGCCCCGCGGCCGCGAGCAGCAAAGCCGTTACCGCAAACACTCCCAACAATCCCAGGTTGAACTTGCGCGCGGCCACGGACGCAGCCAAAAACTGGTGCATCGGTCTGACACCCGCCGTCGCAACATCCACGTCGACGTTGCGCAGCTCTCTTCGCACCGTTGACGCAAGTGCTTCGGGTTCTATCCCGGTGCGAACGACGAGGCTGAGGTTATTTGCCATGAACGGCACCGCCGATTTCGGCGCTTGCGGAATGGGACCGTAGAGCGTCGGCATTGGTTCGTCCGTCAGGCCCATGTGTTTGACGTTTTCGACAATGCCGACAACTTCGTACTCGCGCGGGGGATTTCCGTCGCCCATGTTTATCAGCACGTGCGCACCCAACGGATCCTGATCGCCGAAGTACTGACGTTGCAGCGCCTGGTCGATGATGATGGCGCCGGCCGCATTCTCGTTATCGCTATCGGCGATATCGCGTCCACGCACGATCGGGATCTTCATCGTTTCGAAGTAGCCTGGTCCAACCCAGCGATGTTGCGCGAACGGTGTTTCACCTGGCCCAACTGAGGCGCGGCCCACGATGTTGAATGTCGTCCGCGCGATCAATCCACTCAACGGCAACGCACTCGCGGCGCTTACTCCTTCGACTCCCGGCAACGCACCAATGCGTGGCGCGATCTTGTCGTAGAACGTCTTCACTGACGCACCGTTTGAATATCGCGCAGCGGGCAATGACAAACGCACGGCCAGCACGTGGTTCGCGTCGAACCCCGGGTTGACGCCACGCAGTTGACCGAAACTCTTCAGCAGCAAGCCGGCTGCAACCAGCAGCATTAACGAAAGAGCAATCTCGCTCACAATAAACACACTGCGAACACGATTACGCGTTTCACCCAAAGCATCGCGCCCGCCTTCTTTCAGGTCAGAGTTCAGATCGCTGCGGGTGTGTTGAATCGCCGGCGCGATTCCGAGTGCGAGCCCGGCAAACAAGGTGACAAGCAACGAAAAGAGAAGTACACGGCCGTCGATACTCACCGCCGAGGCGCGTGGAAAATCCGCGGGACTCAGCGCCAACAACAGATCCTTGGCCCAGAACGAAAGCAGCAACCCCAACGCGCCGCCCAGAATCGCGAGCAACATGCTCTCGCTCAGGACCTGGCGCATCAGGACCTTGCGCCTCGCGCCCAAAGCAGCGCGAATCGCCATCTCTTTGTGCCGTAACGCCGCGCGCGCCAATTGAAAGCTCGCGAGGTTTGCGCAGGCGATCAGCAACACCACGACCACGGCCGCGAGGATCAACCAGAGTCCTTCGCGATAACCACCCACGACCTCATCCTGCAACTTCAACACGCGCGGCGCTGTTAGATTCCCGTTGTCATTCGGATAAAGATCACGCAGGCGACTACTAATGGCGGCAAGATCGGCTTCGGCCTGAGCTGGAGTAACACCCGGTTTGAGCCGTGCGATCAGCCGTAGAAAATTCGAGCCTCGTTCGGTGCGGCGTGGATCGCGGTCCATGCGCAATGGGACCATGATTTCAATCTCGGCGTTGGGAATGACAAAGCGCGGTGGCAGAACTCCGACTATCGTGTACGAGTCGCCATTCAGCGTCAGCGTTTTCCCGAGCGCTTCGCTCGCGCCGCCAAAACGTCTTTGCCACAAGCCATGGCTCAGCATAACGACGCGAACGTTGTTTGGGTTGTCGTCGTCAGGCACAAGCGTGCGCCCTGCGGCAGCTTCGACGCCGAGCATCTGCATCGCATTCGCTGAGATTCGCACGCCCTGCAAACGTTCAGCTTCGCCTTGTCCGGTCAGGTTCGCGGGCCAAATTGCGAATGGCGCGAGTTCGGCAAGTGTCTGGTTCTGGTCGCGCGTGTCGATGAAATTGGGAATCGAGAAGAACGCGCGACTGACCGTCTTGCGTGTGGCCCAAACCCATACCAACTCGTCCGGTTGCTTGAAAGACAACGGCTTCAGGATCACGGCGTTGACGATGCTGAAGATCGAGCTGCTCGCCGCGATTGCGAGGGCCAGTACAAGGATCACGAGCACGGAAAATACAGGTCGTTTGCGTAGCGAACGAAGAGAGTAGCGAATGTCTCTAAGCAAGCCTTCCATAGTCGTAACCTCCGATGCCTAACTGGCGTAACGTTCCTCGACTGTCATGATGAAGACCACGGTTCCAACCAGCCCGATCAAGCCGGCCGTGACGAACGGCACTTGCGGCGCGATGTTCCAGAGCAATCCGCCAATCGCCGCAGCCGGTGTGATTGAAAGACTACGGACGAGATAGTAGAGACCGACGGACCGCGCGCGGATATTGTCCTGAGCAAGATCGACGATCATCGCTTTTCTCGAAGGCTCGCCGATCTCTCGCAAGCCGCCGATCACATAAGCGCCGATCAACCACGCAAAATTTGAGGCGAGAATGATCGCGACGGGGAACAGGGCAAAACTCAGGAAGGTGAGCACCACAAAAGGCTTGCGTCCGATTCGATCCGCGATCCGTCCGGCGGGAACATAGACCACGATCGATGTGATCATTTGAATAGCGATCAGAGTGCCGTAAGCAGCGACGCTCACGCGGTGAATGTTGGTCACGTAAAGAATCGCGAGCACGCCGGTCATGCCCTCGCAGGTTCTGATGATGATGTCGGAGATCAGCAGCCGCTTCAGTATGCGATCGAAGGATCGCCACACGCCGCGAATGTTGATCGAATGTGGCTGTTGGTTATGAGTCCTGATCTTGAGTACGAGTAGGAAAGTAACGGCTGCTAAGACGAGTGTGATGATCAGCCCGGCGTGAACACCGTTGACGAGTCCCATCGAAGCGATCAGAAAGCCGCCAACGATCGGCGCAATCACTATGGGAACGCGCTTTAAGATCGATTGCAGCGTGAAGCCCATAGCGCGGCGTTCGCGCGGCAGGGAATCACCGATCACGGCGAAGATGGCGGGAGACGCCATGCTCTGCCACGCCATCACCAAAGCAAGCCCGATGAATACGAACGGCCACCACGTGCTGAAGAGGTAAACGACGTAACCAAGCGACGCGAGCGTGATGAAGAAGAGGAAAGCCCGGCGTCGTCCAAAGCGATCGGCAATAAAGCCGCCGGGATATTGGTAGCAAGCGTCGAAGAAATCCTGGGCCGTACCGAAGAGACCGATGATTGGCGTCGTGGCGCCAAGCGCCTCGAGATATTTGGGTAGAAACTTCTTCCAGAGTTCTTCGCCGAACCCGAGCAGGAAAACCGCCGCGGACGCGATCGTGACGTTGTGTTCGAGCGCGAGGTAGTCAGTGACTCGAACGCGCCAACCCGAGGGTTTATTTTTTAGAACGCTTTCCATTTCGTTTTGTCTTGCGTGTCGGTTTCACCTCATCCCTGCTCAGCAATGCGTGAAGCCCGTCAAAAACAACGCCGGTCTGTTGCAGTAACTTGCGATCGTCGCGCAGCACCTTGCTGAGCCCGTCGATGATCGCGTTCAGTCCCGCGGCCTCGAGACGGTGAAACTTGTCGTCTTTCAAATCGATGTCGTGAACGATCTCGGCAATCTCACGCAGGCCTTTGTTTTCACTTAGTCCAAACCGCTTCAGCATCGTTTCGAAGGTGCAGTCTTCTCCGTGGTGCGTGAACTCGGCGCCGAACATGTCGAAGGGAATCGCGCCTTCGATCGTTTCGCCTTCGGAGACGAAGTAGAAACGCGGGCGCTTATCGATGAACTGTTTGATTAGCCAGGCAGAGGCCAGGCGGTCGATGTGAAGATTGCGTCGGGTCATCCAACGCTGGCCTTGATACTTCGCAACGTCGAGCTTCCCGTCCCCCGTTTGGGGAGTAGCGGTTTTTGTTTTTGGACCCTGGGCCGATCGAATCTCCTTCTGAGATCGCTCGAAAGCGGCGAACGCGGCCGCACGTCCTGCGGCGGCAAAGAAGTCGTTGACGGCGATGCGTTCCAATTCAGCATGTAGCCTGTCGATCTCGCTTTCGTGCGCCGATAGCCTGCCGGCGGACAGATGCTTGCCCCGCGCCTGTTCGCGAATGGCTCCCGTTAACCCGTCGAATCCCGCCGCAATCGCAGCGAATTCATCATCACGCGCTTTATTGAAGGCCGCTATAATCTCCTGATCTGTCGCACCCTCGACTGACGCGGCCTTGAAAACCGAAGCCTCACCGCCGGCCGACTCGATCTCCTGCTTCAGCCATTGAAAGTCTTCGTGGGCCTTTTCGGTCGCGGGTAGCACGTACACCGAGTTCTTGATCGCGACCGAGCCGAGCTTTTGCAGCTTGCGCCAGATCCGCACGCGCAGGTTTGTTGGCTTTGGCGGTAACTGGTGAATCAGCAATACCCATTCGTGTGTCGATGTTGGGTTTCGTCGTGGCATAAGTAACGTGAAGCTGAGTGTAACGAGTGTTACGTTTTATGGCAAGGTTCGGTGCGCCTGATTCGGGCGGTGGTTACAACTTTTTACAACTCGGGCGAGTGCGTGGGCCGGTCTCCGGGTTCTCGATGTATGCTATCGCCGTATGTTCCGAGGTGCGTTCAGCAGATTATCGCTGCGGAAAAAGTTAGTGATACTCGTGTCGCTGGGCGTGTTGCTTCCTGTGCTGGTGCTGACCTATCTGCAGTATCGATCGCTCACAGAACTCGCGAACAAAACCAAGGGCGCATACAAGGACACGCTGCGACAGCGATTGACCGACGTGCGGCTCCAGATGAAACAACGCCTGGAGGACGTCGCTGCGCAAAAGTCGAATCCGGCAGGCGTGCGACGGTTCGAAAACTACGCGGCAGACGCTCATCTCTGCTCTTTGTTTGAGAGATCGCGAACGGCCCAGAGTTTTCTCGACGACAATCACAACTACTTACTCGTACACGAGCCTGAAGGGATTTATATCTTTCATGCGAACGGTTCTGCGGGGGTGTTGTTAGATGAACGCTTCGTCGCCGATGACTTGATCGCCGGCAGTGTAAAAGCGGCCATCACGCCGCCCGGGATCGCGATCACGATCAGCGACGAGAAGCAGCGCGTGCTTTATTCAAACGCAGTTCCTAAACAAGGATATATACTCGAAGACAACTTCGATCCCCCGTTCTCCAATTGGAAAGCCGGTATCGGCCTGAAGACGGCAAGTATCGAGGATCTCGGCCGCGACAGTTTTCGGCATAGTGTGATGGCAACGGTCCTCGTACTGATTCTCTTGTTCGGTGGCGTAGTCCTTATCGTCAGGGCTACCGACCGCGAAGCACGTCTGGCGCAGGCGAAAGCGAACTTCGTCGCGAACGTCTCGCACGAACTAAAGACACCGCTGTCGTTGCTCAGCCTGTTTTCTGAAATTCTCGAGCTGGGCCGCGTGAAGAACGACGAGAAGCGGATGGAGTATTACCGCGTCATGCGTCATGAAAGCCGGCGTTTGAACAAGCTGATCGACAACATCCTCGACTTCTCAAAAATCGAAGCCGGACGGAAGACGTATAATTTCGCCGACGGCGATATGGCCGAAGTGATCGAGAACGTGCTTGCCAGTTATCGCTATCAGATCGTCAATTTGGGTTTTCAGATCGAAACAAACATTCAACCCGATCTGCCGCCGGTCTCGATCGATCGCGAGGCAATGGCGCAGGCGATCTCGAATCTGCTCGATAACGCGATCAAGTATTCACGCGACGTGAAGCAGCTTTCGATCAGCACGGACCGTCGCGGATCGGATCTGTCGGTTGAGATCGCAGATCGCGGTATCGGAATTCCACGTGCTGAACAGGCAAAGATCTTCGAGAAGTTTTATCGTGTCGGCAACGGGCTGGTCCATGATGTGAAGGGCAGTGGCCTCGGCTTGTCGCTGGTGAAGCACATTATTGAAGCTCATAAGGGAACGATCTCGGTCGAAAGCGATGTCGGTAAGGGAAGTCGCTTTACGATTATGCTTCCACTGGCGCGCAAAAATGGCGACGCCGCAAGCAGTGTCCAGGAGTAACAGTTGGCCAAAGTTCTGATAATCGAAGACGAACCGAACATGATTCTCGGGCTGAAAGACAGCTGCGAGTATGAAGGCTACGAGGTCTGTGTCGCACGCGATGGACGTGAAGGTTTGGAAAAGACTTCGAGTGAGAAGCCGGACATCATCCTGCTCGACGTGATGCTGCCTGTGATGAGCGGACTGGATGTGTGCCGCACGTTGCGCACGCGCGGGATCGAGACCCCGATCCTGATGCTGACTGCCCGCAGTGAAGAAACTGACAAGGTCGTGGGCCTGGAGGTTGGCGCCGATGACTACGTGACGAAACCGTTCAGCATCAAGGAACTGCTCGCGCGCATCAGGGCGCACTTGCGAAGGGCTCAAAAGCAAGTCGGCGACATCGAAAGCTTTTCCTTTGGCGACGTCGAGTTGAATTTCAAGAAATACGCGGCGCGCAAAGGCGGGCAGGAATTGGATCTCTCCCCGCGTGAATTCGAGATCCTGCGCTATCTGATCCGGCGTCGCGGCGAGACCGTCACGCGCGATCAACTGCTCGACGAAGTCTGGGGCTATGAGAGCAGTCCCATTACGCGCACCGTCGATAACCATATCGCCAAGCTGCGCCAGAAGATCGAACCGGATCCCTCCGAGCCGCAGCACATCATCACCGTTCATCGCCTCGGTTATCGCTTCATCGAATAACTTCCTTACAACTTTTTACAATCTCATTACAATCTGTGGAGACTTGGTCGCTCAAAGACTATAGAGTGCACCAACTCAAATGAAACAGAACGTCACATTAACCATCACTTCGTTACTCTCGATCCTCTTCATGACGTTTCACTTGTCGGACGACATCGTCCGCGGGTTTGAACCTGGCGGGCTCAGAAATGTCACTGGCGTGCTCATGATGGTCATCTGGCTGTTCGGAACGCTCGTGCTCGCCGGACGCCGATCGGGTTACATCATCATCCTGCTCGGATCGATTCTCGGTTCTGGCGTTCCGGTGGTACACATGATGGGCCGAGGTCTTGTCGGTGGCCGGATTGCGAACTCCAGCGGAATACACTTCTGGGTCTGGACCCTTCTCACGCTCCAGGTAGTCGCAATCTTCTCCCTCATCCTCTCGGTACGCGGCCTCTGGAACTTCCCCTGGCGCCGCCGCTCGCGGGAGTCAACAGGTCGCCGATAACTCCGATGCCATCGGCATTTCGTTGCACGTCTAGCTACAGACTCGTTTCCGAGTCGGCGCTTTCGGCGTGACGATGATGGAACCGATCCTCTTCCGGCGCGCCGTCCGGATCATCCAGCGTTATCAGTAACTCCAAGTCATGTTCGCTCATGGTAAATCTCCCATCCTTGAACAACTCGTCGCTCATTTTGAAGCCACTGCGGTAGCCGCGGTCTTCGGGCTCGCAGGGGCCTGATTTGCCGGACCAGTAAGCCAGTCTTCAAAATGCATCTCACCGAGTAACGCGCCATCCTCGGGTACGAGTGAACGCTCGCTCAACTCGGTGCCGAAGTAGCGCGCGTGCGGATCGGCAACAACCTCGCGCGGATCGTTGCGGGCGTTGAGACCACGGCTGATGAATTCGTTGAACCGAAACTGCTCGGGCCCGCCAATCTCGACAGTTCCATTCAACGGCGCCCCAACAGCGGTTCGCGCCACCACCTTCGCGACGTCGTCAGCCGCCATCGGCTGAAAACCAACCGCCGGCAAGCGAACCGTGTTGCCTTCGGTCGCGGAATCCGCGATGCGTTTCGAAAATTCGAAGAACTGCGTCGCGCGCACGATCGAATACGGGATCGACGATTCCTTGATCAGCTTCTCCTGCGCCACCTTCGCACTGAGATAGCCGCTGTCGGGCAGACGGTCACAACCGACGACGGACAAGACCACGTGATGGCCCACACCCGCAGCCGCTTCGTACGCGAGCAAGTTGCGAGTCGACGTCTCGAAGAACTCCATCACCGCCGCATCGTCGAACGACGGCGAGTTCGACACATCAACCACCACCGACGCACCTTCGAGAACTTCTGCGAGCCCCTCGCCCGTCAACGTGTTCACGCCAGAGTCCGGGGACGCAGACACAGCTTCGTAACCGTGCTCACGGAGATTCGCCACGACCTTCGATCCGATGAGCCCGGTGCCGCCAATAACCACAACCTTCATGTTTGATTTCTCGTTCGACATAGTTACCCTCCTCAAGTCTGAATTTTTGTTTACTGCACTGGCACCAGCACCGGAGCATCCTTGTCCTTGATGAAGAACACCACGAACTTCGCCGGCTTCGTCGTGCTTGCGTTCCGCCCAACGACATGAATGTCATTAGGGTCTTCATAAAACGTCTCGCCAGGATTCAGCGTCACTTCCTTTCCGCCTTTCACTTGCATCACGATCGAGCCCTCAAGCACGTAAATGAACGCACGTGCATTGTGCCGGTGGACTGGATCCGTGCCGCCCGGCGCGTATTCCACGGTGATCATCAAGACTTCTTTGCCGGGAAGTTCCGTCAGATCTTTTGACATGAGCGGTTTGACCATCGCCTGTTGGGCCACGGCCGTGCCCGCCATGAGAAATAGCAGAGCCAACATCAATGTAGTGTTCTTCATGATTGATCTCCCTTACGCGGACGCCGATGAGCTTTGCTCCTGCTGGATAAACTGAAGCAGGTCCGTATTGATTACGTCTTTCTGCGTTTGACACATGCCGTGAGGGAATCCCGGGTAGACTTTCAGGACTGCGTTCTTGACGATCTTAGCCGAGCGCAGCGCCGAAGCAGCGACCGGAACGACCTGATCGTCGTCGCCGTGCATGATGAGCGTCGGCACGTCAAACTTTTTAAGATCTTCGTTGAAATCCGTCTCAGAGAAGGCTTTGATCCCGAGATAGCTCGCGGGAAAACCGGCCATGCTGCATTGCGTGAAGAATGAGTCCGCCAGACCTTCGGAGATCTTGGCACCCGGGCGATTCAAGCTGTAGAAGATATTGCAAAAGTCTTTCCAGAATTGGTAACGGTCGGCCTGAATGTTCTTTCGCAGACCGTCAAAGAGTTCCATCGGTAAGCCGTCGGGATTAGCCGGTGTTTTCACCAAGCGCGGCGGAACAGCGCTGATCAGTACGGCTTTTGCAACGCGGGCCGTGCCATGGCGGCCAATGTAGTGAGCGACAACGCCGCCTCCGGTGGAGTGTCCGACCAGAATTGAATCTTTCAGATCCAGTTTCTCAAAGAGCGCGGCGAGATCGTCTGCATACGTGTCCATATCGTTGCCGTGCCACGTTTGATCCGAACGCCCGTGCCCTCTGCGGTCAAGAGCAACACATCGATAACCATTCGAGGCCAGAAAAAACATCTGGTCTTCAAACGCGTCGGCCGTTAATGGCCATCCGTGATTGAAGACGACAGGCTGGCCGGCGCCCCAGTCTTTGTAGTAAATCTGCGTTCCATCTTTTGTCGTGATCGTACTCATTTCACCCTCTCTTCCTGGAGTTAAGGACCTTCGTCACTTTATGTTTGCAGAATGCACGCGAGCATGAGGATTTTGCGCTCGATGGTTTATTCGCGAAACCCTAGATGGTGCGAGTTGGAGATCACTCAATAGAGTAAGAGCTGGATTACCCTTTGCGCGGAGGCACAACAGTGACGCGAAGTCCATACAACCTTGCATCGACTGAAAATGCGCCTGGTCCAAGGAAGAAGAGCGCGGCCGGCAACAAAATACCGAGAATGTAAACGACGTTAGTCGGTTGGTCAGTCAACAACAGATTTGCCATGCCACCGATGCAGGCGATTACCGTGAGGATGGGTGTCAGGAAGCCGAGAAGAAGACCGAGCGAAATCACAACTATCGATGCCACCACGAACCAGTGCAGGGCATTGGAAGCGAAGTTGAACCGGTGCGCGAGGTTCAAGGCAAACATCCCGGTTGCCGCTATTCGTAAGAGTAGAAGCCCTATACCCGGACCGCCCTGAGGAAACATAGGGTAGAGTCTTTGCACACAGGTAAGCTATCGGCTTTGTTGAGAATTCAATACCCTCTTTTGAGGTATACAGCTTCTCCACGATCAGAACTGAAGTTTGAGTGCAAACTGGATCGAGCGCGGTCCGCCAACCTGGTACAGAGGATTGAGTCCGCCATTAGCGCCGCCCGAACCGAGACTGTTTGCCAGGGTTTGGGTCGAGCGTCCGAACAGTGGGCTGGTCAGGACATTGGTGGGATTGCCGAAGTTTGGGTGATTGAAGATGTTGAAGAACTCCGCACGGAAACGAAGCCGCAAACGCTCGCTGAGGTGAAATCGGCGTTGTAATCCGACGTCGGCCTGCCACGCTCCAAAACCCCGCAGCACGTTGCGCCCGAGATTGCCTTGAGTTCCAGCGGGTGCAGCACTGAAAGCAGCGCGATTGAAAATCTTTCCACCGGGAAACTGCGAGCCATGAATCTCGAGTGGAACACCGGGAATCACGTTCGGGCGAGGGGCTAGCTGCGTGCCTGCTGCGAAGAAACTTCCGCCGACGATATTCACTGGTGGAGCTGATCTCGCAAAGAAGAAACTGTCGATCGACCAGCCGCTCAATATCGCTCTGGCAGTTCTGTTTGATGTTGGCGAGGGCAGATCGTAGGTGACACCCGCGGTGAATGCATGCCGGATGTCGAAGTTGGAATTTCCGCGATCGACGTTGATATCGGCGATTTGGCCCGGCGTGTTGGTATTGGTGGCGATTGCATCCGTCGAAGCGATATCGATCGAGTGCGACCATGAGTATGAACCCAACGCCTGCAAACCGCGTGACAAGCGGCGCTGGTACTTGACCTGTAAAGCATGGTAGTCGGAAGTTGCCGAGTTGTCGGTCAACGCAATGAACTGAAAATTCGGATTCACGTTGAATAGATTTGTTACTCGCAGCAACTCTCGTCCGATCGCGGCGACGTAAGTGGCCGAGATGGTCTGGTTGTTTCCAATCGACTGCTCGAGCGCGACGTTCCATTGATACGTGCGCGGAAGTTTCAGATGAGGATCGGCAACAAGCATTGTTGCGGCCGGCAGATTCGTGGTGAGCGCAGGCGCAGCGGCGTCTAGAGTGCCCAGCGGAAACGGCGCGCCCGAGAAGTTTTTATCGACGATGTACGGGAAAAAGCTCGACACACCTCCGAGTGATCCCTGTCCGAGATCGTAAAATACTCCGAAGCCTGCACGCAGCGCCGCGTCCCAGTTTCGTATTCCACCAAACTGATACGCGACTCCAATTCGCGGCGCGATATTTCCGTAGGTTGTTTCGTAAAGCGGAGTGCCGCGCGGCGCGAGCGTCATCGTCGCTGGATTCTCGATGCCAATCACCGTGAACGGATCGTTGTCGCGGTTCTTGCCTTTGAGTGCTGGATTGACGTCCCACCTCAAGCCGTAAGTTATCGTCACTCGAGGCGTGATCTTCCACGTGTCCTGACCGAACAACGAGAAGTTTTGCGACAACAACGCGTTCGTTTGGAACGAGCTCGACTGGGCCAACAATGCAACGCCCGACAGTGCTCCTCCCGGCGCCGTGTTGACTCCCGAGAACGCTGCAAATTGACGGTACGCGGCCGGACTGCTGAACGGTGCAAGCCAGCGATAGTCCACGCCGAATTTCAGTTGATGATTGCCCTTTGTCACCGACAGGTTGTCAATGAGATTGACCTGACGTTGCTCGGTCGTCCCTTGCTTGCCTTGAACGTATTGTCCAACACCCAGAATGATGAACAGGAAATTGCCGTTAGCGGAGGTGATTCCCGAGGGAAACAAGAGCGACTCTGAAGGCGGTGTGGCGCCGCCGAAATTGTCCATGACGAAATCGATGCCGATTCGATGATTGCTGTAGTTCGCGCGTACTTCGTTGCTGATCTCGGGGCTGATGATTTGTGTGAGACCGATCGTTCCCGTCTGTACTGTGGAAGACAACGAATTCGTCGCGCTGAGCACTCGACCGGATGAGAACAAAGGTCCACGCTGGTCCATGTTTGACGGCGAGTAGTTATACCGGCCAAACAAATTGAGCGTGGGCCGGAAGGAATGATCGAGCCGAATGCTGTAAGCGTCGAGCGACGAAGGATTTGAAAAACTCGCGTTGAATTGCGCCACGCCCGGTGCGAGTGCCGGCCCATTCGCGACGGGATAAGCATTCAAATACGGCCGCATCGGGGCTGGAGCCTGCTGTCGCGACTGGTTATCCGGCACAACGGTTTGCATGCTCGACGGCTGGCGCAGCCGTTGCCCTTCGTAGGAAAAGAAAAAGAACGTCTTGTCTTTGACGACTGGACCACCAAGCACACCGCCAAAGTCGTTCAACCGCTCCGCCGGTTTCGGAAGACCGTTGAAGTTTACAAACCAGTCTCGCGCATCCAGCACGTCATTCCGAAAATACTCGAACAGCGTGCCGTGAAAAGCATTCGTCCCGGAACGCGTCGCAATCGAAATCTGCCCGCCCGGAGTGCGTCCAAACTCAGGCGCAAACGAAGACGTCTGGATGCGAAATTCCTGCATGGCGTCTACCGACACGAGGCTGTTTGTTCCGCCCGAAGCGCTGAGCGCGGGTAGCGCGCCGGAAGCACTCTGCATCATGGCGATGAATCCGGTGACGCCGAAATTCGCGCTGACGCCATCGACCATGAAATAGTTTGCGTCCGCGCGTTGACCATTGACACTGAACTGTCCCTGATCGTTAAAGGTCGACGGAGTGAGGACAACACCGGGCGCTAGTTGTATCAACGTCTGAAAACTGCGGCCATTGAGCGGAATGTTTTCGACAAAGGTACGGTTTATGACCGTGCTAACCACGGCCGTTTTGGTATTCACGAGCGGCGCACCGCTCTCCACCAGGACGGTTTCCGAAACATCGCCGAGCGTCATCTGCAGGTCTATGCGCAGCGCGTCCTGCACGTGAAGGACCACATCCGGCTTGATTAACTTCTTAAACCCAGGCTTTTGTATTTCGAGACGATAAGAAGCCGGAGGAAGGTTCGGCAGGTGATATTCGCCCGAATTATTCGTCGTGTCTTCGTAACGAATATTCGTGCCGGTGCTGATCGCCGCCACCTGGGCGTCGACGATCAGAGCATTCGCTGGGTCCGTGATACGTCCCGCCAGCGAGGCATTCGTTGATTGGGCCTGGCCCAATATAAAAGAAGTGAGGAGGATGAATACTAATGCAGCAACTCGGCGCACAAGTTCAAACCTCACATGCGAAAGTGGATGCGCGAGACTAATGCCCGCGTTGAGTCGGTGTCAATGCCGCAAATGGGTTAATGGCTGATAACCCGATCGAGTGATGTGCGTGCTTCCAATTGCAAGGCGATACTGCGATAAGATATGCGGACCATGGAGAACCCTCGCGGACGACGACGTGTCATCCCGCTTGGCCCCGTATGCGCCTTCCTGCTGTTGGCGTGTTGCCCTCTCGCGTTTGCATTAAATCCCGAGCTGGACGTCAGCCAGTATGCTCACACGTCGTGGAAGAGTCGCGACGGTTTTCCCAAATCCGAGATCTCGTCGATTGCTCAAACTCACGACGGTTATCTCTGGCTAGGCACAGAGTTCGGCTTGTTTCGTTTCGATGGTGTCAAACATATCCAATGGCGCCCGCCCGGGGATCAGGAACTTCCTTCGAACTTCATCTTCAACTTGCTCGTCGCGCGTGACGGCACTCTGTGGATCGGCACGGCGAAAGGCGTTGCGAGTTGGAAAGACGGCAAGCTCACGCACTATCCGGACCTTGCCGGCCGCTACATTTTCAAAGTCCTCGAGGATCGTGAAGGAACCGTATGGGTGAGCGGCGGCGCGGTGCCGGCTGGAAAACTCTGCGCGATTCGCAACAGCGGCGTTCAATGCTTTGGTGACGACGGCAGTCTTGGCCGCGCGGTATTCAACTTATACGAAGACAGCAAGGGCAATCTCTGGGTGGGAGTGAAGGACGGACTCTGGCGCTGGAAACCCGGCTCCCCCAAATTCTTTTCACTTCCGGGTGAGCCTGACGGCATCCAGTGCTTTGGTGAAGACACTGACGGCACACTGCTCGTCGGTTGGAACGGCGGGATTCACCGGTTCGTCGATGGAAAGACCGAGCAGTACACGATCCCGGGAAGATCAGGGCAGGTCCGTGCGCGAAGGATGTTGCGCGATCGCGATGGCAGTTTGTGGATTGGAACTTTCAACGAGGGACTGCTGCACGTCCACCAGGGAAGGACGGATGCATTCGGGTTTTCCGACGGCCTCTCAGGCGAATCCGGTAATACGCTTTTTGAAGATCGCGAAGGCAATATCTGGGTCGGGACCGGCAGCGGGCTCGATCGCTTTCGCGACTTTGTTGTCGCGGCGTTTTCAGTGAACCGGGGTTTGTCGAGCCCCAGAATTCAGTCGGTGCTTGCGGACCGCGATGGAAGCATTTGGGTTGCGACTCGTAACAACTTGAATCGATGGCACGGCGGTCAGGTTTCGGTGGTCGCGGCCAATCTACCAAACGGCAAAAGCTTAGTTCCCAATTCTCTCTTTCAGGACAATACAGGGCGGGTCTGGGTTTCCTCGCCATTCGGGCTTGGCTATCTCGATAACGAGCGATTTGTTTCCGTCAGCACTGTGCCCGGAGCTGTTACTGCGATGGCCCAGGACACTGCCGGGGACGTGTGGATCGCGAACGAGCACGTCGCGCTTTTCCAGGTGCGCGGCGGCAACGTGGTTCAACAAATTCCGTGGTCCAGCTTCGGCCGTTCCGATCATGTGAGTGCGATGTCCGCGGATACGGTGCAGGGCGGGTTATGGCTTGGGTTCTTTCTTGGCGGCGTCGCTTATTACAGCGAAGGTCAGGTCCGTAAGTCTTATACGACAGCGGATGGGTTGACCGGTGGCCGTGTGAACGACGTCCGGCTCGATCCTGATGGAACACTCTGGATCGCGACCGAAGGTGGAGTCAGCCGCTTCAGGAATGGACGATTCGCCACGTTGACCACTCGCAACGGATTGCCGTGCGAAGGTGTTCACTGGTTGCAGGAAGACAACGCGCGTTCGGTTTGGCTCTACACGCCATGCGGTTTGTTGCGTGTTGCACGCAGCGACCTGGACGCGTGGGCCACCGCTGTAGACCGTGACATAAACGCCACGCCCACGATCCATACAACGGTTTTCGATATTTCCGATGGAGTTCAGACTCTCGCGGCGGCAAACCACTTCACTCCGCAGGTCGCAAAATCAACAGATGGCAAACTGTGGTTTCTGGTCGGCGATGGCGGCGTCAACGTGGTCGATCCCAATCATCTTTCTTTCAACAAGCTTCCGCCGCCGGTGCATATCGAACAGCTAATCGCGGATCGCAAAACGTATGACGCGAGTGCGGGCGGCAGTGGGCCGGTGCGTCTGCCGCCGCTAATACGCGATCTGCAAATCGACTTCACGGCGCTCAGTCTCGTGGCTCCGGAAAAGATCCGGTTTCGCTACAAACTGGAAGGCCGCGACAACGATTGGCAGGAAGTCACGGATCGTCGCCAGGTTTTCTACAACGATCTTCCTCCCGGCAACTATCGGTTTCGCGTCATCGCTGCTAACAACAATGGCGTGTGGAACGAAACCGGCACGTATGTCGATTTCGACATCGCGCCCGCGTACTACCAGACCGCATGGTTCCGCATTCTCGCACTCATCGTGTTTCTGTTAGCGCTCGGGGCTCTTTATCAACTGCGGCTGCGGCAAGTGGCGCGCGTCGTGCGAGCGCGCATGGAAGAGCGGCTCGAGGAACGAGAGCGCATCGCGCGAGATTTGCACGACACACTCCTGCAGAGCGTGCAGGGTCTGATTCTGAAGTTTCATGCGGTGTCGAAACAGATACCGGCTGACTTGCCCGCACACGCCGCGCTCGAGAAAACACTCGATCACGCCGACGAGGTACTTGCGGAAGGACGAGACAGTATTCGCAATCTGCGCGTTCAGTCCGCGTCGCTAAGTGATCTACCGGCGGCGTTTGTTTCGGTCGCCGAAGAGACGTCGCAGGGGCGCGATGCGATCTTCAAGACAGTGGTCGAGGGCCGTGTTCGTGAGTTACATCCGTTGGTTTTGGAGGAGTGTTACAGCATCGGACGCGAGGCCATCATCAATGCGTTGAGCCATTCCGAAGGCCAGCACGTCGAAGCCGAGATCGCTTATGACGCGCGCCAGTTTCGTCTGCGGGTTCGTGATGACGGGCGCGGAATAGAACCGAAGATTCTTGAAGACGGTGGACGTGCCGGGCATTGGGGACTGCAGGGAATGCGCGAACGAGCAGAGAAGATTGGCGGTCAATTGAGATTTTGGAGCCGGCCGGAGACGGGAACGGAAGTCGAGCTAACCGTGCCGGGATCGACCGCGTATCGAGATCAAACTAAATCTCGATAATGCCGCGTTTCACCGCGATCGTTACCGCGTGCGTGCGATCGTTTGCGCCGAGCTTGGAAAGAATGCTTTTCATGTGCGCCTTCACGGTTTCTTCGGAAACGTGAAGTAGTTGGGCCACCATTTTGTTGGCGTTACCCGCTGCCACTTCCCGCAGCACCTCGATTTCACGTTCGGTCAACGCGTCGTCACTGTGATGCTGGGCTATCTCGACCGCGATTTCGGCAGGGATTCTTTTTTTGCCGGAGTG
>DASUPR010000579.1:0-11577 GCA_036281015.1 Pyrinomonadaceae bacterium | reverse complement strand
CATATGCCCGAGAAGGGTTTTTCAATCCTCGATCAAAACACGCCACCTTAAGTTAGATTAAAGTAAGTTTCAAACGAGGCTACCTATATGCGCCACGTTATCGGCGTCGCATTGAGTGTGACCATCGCAACAGTGCTTGTGGCGGGGTGTAGTTCCCATCGATCGAAGGGTCAAATCCCGATCAGCACACAACCTCAACAATTCCACGTCGAGACCTCACAACTCAGTTGGCAACCAATTTTCTTCAGACAAATAGATGAACTAGCAAGAATCGGCAATCTGCCAGACTTGAGATCGAGCGTATTAGCGAAAGATGATCTTGAAGCTCGCCTATGGATTGAGAGCGGGCCTTTTGGAATGGATGGAATAGTCGTGACTCGGAGGAGCGGTGTATGGTCCGCTGTTTACCTTCATGGTTTCTCAAAGGAACCGAATTTCAAAAAGTATGCGGAACCGATGCGAACGCCTGGGTCTGGCTGGGATGCCACCTGGCAGAAGCTGGTCGACGCGGGGTTGCTCTCGATACCCGACGCTTCGCAAGTTGGATGTAATGTAGGAGGTTTGGATGGAACCGTTTTCGTTTTCGAGGTCAACGCGAATAATACTTATCGCAACTACATGTACGACAATCCAGCATTCGCGGACTGCGCCGAGGCCAGGCAGGTACTCAAGATGATCAGCATAATCGACGAAGAGTTCGGCTTGAGTTGGCCGCGACCAGGTAACTGGCCAACTTTCAACCGGCGATTCCCGCGGTGGTCCTATTCGAATAGAACCTAACCGCGAGAACCGCAAGAGTCCTACTGCGCCTTTAAATGAAGATCAAACTGACGCGGTGATCGCCTGGTCGAAGATCTCCAACGCCACGTCGACGTTTTCTTTCGTCAGCACCAACGGTGGTGACCAGCGGATCGTGTTGGTACCTGCGCCGAGGATTATCAGGCCGCGATCAAAGCACGCCACCTCGATACGATCGCGCAGCTCTGGCGCAGGCTTCAAGGAAGTCTTGTTCTCGACGAACTCAACTCCGACCATCATGCCCAGGCCACGCACGTCGCCGATGCACTCGTGCTTCTGCTTCAAGCGTTCCAGTCCCGCTTTCAAATAATTTCCGACTTCAGCCGCGTTCTGGACCAACCCGCCTTCCAGCAGTTCGATCGTCTTCAACGCCCCCGCGATACAAACCGGATTTCCTCCAAACGTAGACGCATGCGCGCCGGGCTTCCAGTTCATCAAATCCGCACGCGCGACACACGCGCCCAACGGCAAGCCCGAAGCAATACCTTTCGCGATGCAAACAATGTCGGCTTTCACACCGTAATGCTCGGACGCGAACATCTTGCCCGTGCGGCCCATGCCGCTCTGCACTTCGTCGATAATCAACATGATGCCGTGCTCGTCGCAGATGCGCCGCAAGCCCTGGAGAAAACCTTTCGGCGACGGCACGTAACCGCCTTCACCCTGCACGGCCTCAACCACGATCCCCGCAACCTCTTCAGGCGGCGTGGTTGTTTTGAACAAACGTTCTTCAATCCAATTCAAAGCGCCCTGCCCGGCGCCGCCATCGCCGCAGTCAGCGGGACTGAAAGGATTGCGAAACTCATTCGGATACGGCACGTGGACCACGTCGAGCGCCTGGCGTTTGAAACCCTTGCGCTGTGCTGCCTTGGATGAAGTCAACGAAAGCGATCCGAGCGTGCGTCCGTGAAAACTGTTGAAGAAGGCGATGAACTTCTCACGGCCAGTCGCGTGCATCGCGAGTTTCAGAGCAGTTTCGACTGCTTCCGTGCCGCTGTTTGCGAAGTGCGTTTTCGTCGGCGACTGCACCGGCACGATCGCGTCGAGTTTTTCCGCGAGGTCCGGCATCTGGCGGTAGTAGTAGTCAGTGCCGCATATATGAATCAGTTCCGCTGCCTGCTTCTGTATCGCCTGCACAACTTCCGGATGACAGTGTCCGGTGGAACAGACCGCGACGCCCGCGTTGCAATCCAGAAAGAGATTGCCGTCAACGTCTTCAACCCAAACGCCGCTCGCACGCTCGGCGACGAGTTTGTACTCGGGACGGGGATAGGCCGGGTTAACAAATTTGGCATCTGCTTCAATGATCTTCTTTGCATTCGGGCCGGGCAGTGCGGTTTTGATCTCGGGTTTGCGTGGTGCGATTGCGCTGGTCGACATGTTCATTTCTCCCTATTTAGAAAGACGTCCAAAAAGACGATTGCGAGACTGAAAACCTGAGTTTCCAGACGTTATCAGGGCAGCGATTAAGGAAACATGCGACTAGTCGGCGAAAAGATTCGCGCGCGATTCAAGTGGGCGGTAATGAAGTGGTTGGGGGTTCAACATACGAGCGCGATTCTAGCAGCGCGGTTTGCCTCGGACAAGGACAGATTGATAAAGTAGGCGGCCAAATCTAGTCCCTGCCTGCGGAGATAAGAACATGAAGATCCGTCTGAGACACAATTACTTTACCTTTGCATTCTTCGCGCTCGTTCTGTCGATTGCCGCGGTCGCGCCGTTCCTGACCAGAGCGGCCGCCGACACGAAGAACGATACAAACAAGACCAAAATAACTTACCCGGAAACGAAGAAGGTCGAGGTCGTCGACGACTACTTCGGCACCAAAGTACCGGATCCGTATCGCTGGCTCGAAGACGAGACTTCGGCCGAGACCAAAGCCTGGATCGAAAACCAGAACCGGGTCACTTTTGGTTATCTCGAAAAGATTCCGTATCGCGAAAAGCTCAAAGCGCGGCTGACCGAACTCTTCAACTATCCGCGCATCTCCGCGCCGTTTCGTCGTGGTGACACTTACTTCTTCACCAAGAACGACGGCTTGCAGAACCAGAGCGTCTACTACATTCAAAAAGGCGTGAACGGCACGCCGGAAGTCTTTCTCGATCCGAACAAGTTTTCCGCTGACGGCACGTCAGTGTTGAGCGCGTTCTCGCTTTCGAAGGACGGCAAGTATCTCGCTTATGGCATCTCCACAGGCGGTTCTGACTGGGTCACGATGAACGTGATGGAAGTCGCCACCAAGCAGAAACTCAGCGACGAGCTGAAGTGGGTCAAGGTCTCGGGCGTGTCGTGGCAGGGCGACGGTTTTTACTACAGCCGTTATCCGGCGCCGGAGAAGGGCAAAGAGCTCTCGACAAAGAATGAATGGCACGCCGTCTATTTCCACAAGGTCGGCACGCCGCAATCGCAAGACGTGCTGATCTACAACGACAAGCAGAATGCATTGCGCTTTCATAACGTGAACACCACGGAAGACGAGCGCTTTGCGCTGCTGACGATCTCGGATCGCGCGAAAGGTAAGAAGGGAAATTCACTCTTCTACAAAGACCTGTCTAAGCCCGAGGCGAAGTTTGCGTCAATCGTCGCCGACATTGGCGATGACAACTTCGGCGTGATCGATAACGTGGGTGACAAGTTTTTGATTCGCACGAATCGCAAGGCACCGAACGGACGCGTGGTGCTGGTCGATCCGCAGAACCCCGCCGAGGAGAACTGGAAAGACGTGTTGCCGGAACGGCCCGAGCCGCTGCAAAGCGTCGGCACGGCCGGTGGCAAACTCTTCGCTTCGTGGCGCAAGGACGTCGCGACGCGCGCTTACGTGTTCAGTCTCGACGGCAAGCTGGAAAACGAGATCGTGTTGCCGGGCGTCGGAACCGCCGGCGGCTTTGGCGGTCTGAACGACGACAAGCACGTCTTCTATAACTTCACGTCGTTCAACTTCCCGACGACGATTTACAAGTACGACATCGCTACCAGGAAATCCACGGTCTTCCGCACGATCGACATTCCGGGATTCAAACCGGAGAACTACGAAACCAAGCAGATCTTCTACAACAGCAAAGACGGTACGCGCGTGCCGATGTTCCTGGTCCATAAGAAAGGCCTGAAACTCGACGGCAACAATCCGACCGTGCTTTACGGCTACGGCGGTTTCAACGTCGTGACTGCGCCGAACTTCAGTTCGCTGCGTTTGGCGATGCTCGAACAGGGCGTTGTCTACGCTTCCGCGAACATGCGTGGCGGCGGCGAGTACGGCGAGAAGTGGCACGAGGCCGGCACGAAGCTGAAGAAGCAGAACGTGTTTGACGACTTCATCGCGGCGGCTGAGTGGCTGATTGCGAACAAGTACACGTCGTCGAACAAGCTTGCGATTCAGGGCGGATCGAATGGCGGCTTGCTGGTTGGCGCGGTTACGAATCAACGTCCCGAGCTGTTTCGTGCGGTGATCGAGTCGGCGGGCGTGATGGACATGTTGCGCTTCCAGAAGTTCACGATCGGTTCAAACTGGATTTCGGATTATGGTTCGAGTGAGGCCAATGAAGCGGAGTTCAAAGCTTTGTACGCCTACTCGCCGATTCACAACATCAAGCACGGGGCGAAGTATCCGTCGGTGCTGATCACGACCGCGGATCACGACGATCGCGTGGTGCCCGCGCACAATTACAAGTACGCGGCGGCGTTGCAGGCCGGGCAGGGCGGTGACAATCCGATCCTGATCCGGATCGATATGAACTCAGCGCACGGCGCAAGCAACACGACGAAGGCGATCGAGCAGCAGCGCGACATCATGGCGTTTCTGTTTGAGAACCTCGGCGTGGACTACAAGTAACTCTTAATTAAATCAGTGGTGCAACGGAAGGTGGATGTCGATCACGAGTCCACCTTCTCGTGCGTTATAGGCTTGAATTGTTCCGTTGTGCAGCTTCACGACGCGGTCGGCGATCGCGAGACCAAGGCCGGCGCCGTTGTCGTGACCGTTTCCATTAACGGGCACGACGCGGTGAAACGGCAGGAAGATCTGTTCGAGCATCGGCGCGGGCACGCCCTGGCCGTGATCGCGCACGCGTAACAAAGCGGTTTGGTTGTTCTCGCGTTGCATCGTGATCTCGACCGTCGTTCCCGCTGCCGTGTGGCGCACGGCGTTGCGAACGACGTTTTCAACCGCGCTGCGAATCATTTCCGCGATACCCGACATCGGACAACTCTCACTCGCCAAAAACCGCACCGCACGATTCTGCGCACGCGCTTCGAAATCACCATCCGCGGCGACTTCCTGGACCAGGCTCGCGAGGTCAAACGTCTCGCGCAAATTCTCGTCAACACCGCTATCGATTCGCGTCAACGTCAGTAACTGACCGATCAGCTTATCGAGCCGTTCCGCTTCGATGCTGATGCGGTTTTGATACTCGGCGGCTTCCTCGGTGGGTCCCTGTTTCAAAAGACTCAACGCGACGATCAAACGCGCGAGTGGCGAGCGGAGTTCGTGTGAAACGTCGCCGAGCAGGTTGCGTTGTGCTGTCACCAATCTTTCGATCTGCTCGGCCATGCGATCGAAATCTCTTCCGAGCAACGCGATCTCGTCGTGACGGCGGCCGATCTCGGGCTGCACGCGTGTTTTCAGTTGACCGTCGGCGATGTCGCTGGCCGCACTGCGCAATTTGCCGAGCGGGCGCGTGATGTGCAGCGTCAACACTGCACACAGGCCGGCGGCGATCAACGTGATCACGAGCAATCGCAGATAAGGATGCGCGCCGACGGCTTCCGAGAGCGGCAAGAGATGGCTCGGCGAGGTTTGAAACGCGAGGATGTACTGCCGGCCACTTGGACCAGGAACCTGTCTCGCGGCTAATCCAAGACGCACGATCACGGCCGACAAACCCTGGCTGTTCGCGCGGTTCATGTGCGCTTTGTCGCGTACCAGCTTTTCCACGACATCCGGCGCGGGCCGGCTCAGCAGGGACTCTCCGTGTTCGTCGAAGAAGTAGAACCTGACGGTCTTGCGGCTCTGCATTTCGTCGAGATAGTTACGCAATGCTTCTGCGCCGTCGGTCTCGTATATGCGCGCTGCTTTCTCAGCTTCCATCGGCATGATGCTGTGCAGCGTCACTTGCCAGCGGTCTTCGTAGAACCGCGCCAGCAGCGAGGACGTTTCCAGCGACGTTCCCACCAGCACGATGATCACGAGGAAGAAGAAAAAGATTTTGAGAAAGAGTGTGCGCATTGATTCAGGCTCGATGGCGAAGCGGAAGCGCGTAGAGATAGCCGATGCCGCGAACGCCCTTGATGCGGTCGGTGCCGTCGGCGAGTGGTCCAAGTTTCTTGCGCAGGTTGCAGACGTGCGTGTCGATACTGCGATCGAATGGTGAAAATTCGCGACCGAGAATGTCGCGCGTGAGTTTTTCGCGATTGACGACCTGACCGGAGGCGCGCATCAACGCTTCGAGTAGATCGAATTCGACCGTAGTGAGGTTGACGAGTTGATGACCGTGGCGCACGACACGCGCGCCGGAGTCGAGTTCGATGTCGCCGACTGTGATCGTTGTGTTTCCGGCTGCCGTGGCGTTTCCGTTGACGGGTTTTGCACGGCGCAGGATGGCGCGAATGCGAGCGGCGAGTTCGGGCGGGCTGAACGGTTTCGGGAGATAGTCGTCCGCGCCCATCTCAAGACCCAACACGCGATCGAGCGCGTCGCCGCGCGCGGTCAGCATCAACACCGGCATTGCCGATTCGGCCCGGATGCGCCGCAGCACGTCGAAGCCGCTCATTTCCGGCATCATGACGTCGAGTACGACGAGGGCGTAATCGCCGGAGAGCGCGCGTTCGATTCCCTGGGCGCCGCCGTTCACGGCGTCGATCTGAAAGCCCTCACGAACGAGAAAGCGCGAAACGAGCTTGCAGAGCTCGACGTCGTCGTCGATTACGAGGATGTTTCCGACAGTTTGTGCGGCTTGCGCTTCCATAAACAGAGGACGGCATTTTAGTTCGCCGCGAGGTTTTTTGCAGTCAAGAAATGTCAAGACGATGGGCTTGACACTTCTTAACGGATCCTTGGCAATTCTTGACCGCACCGCCGCGCGACCGGGCGTATAAACCCGGCATGTTCTTACTAATCTTCGTAGTCTGTGGATGGTTTTTCGCGGCGCAAACGTCGAGTGTCGTGGGAACCGTCGTCGAGCATACCTCCAGCACTCTCACGATCAAGACCGATCAGAATGTAAGCGTTCGGCTCGAGCCGACGGATAAGACGGTTTATCTCCGTGTTCCGGCGGGCGCTCAATCGCTCGACCAGGCAGCGCCGATCGCGCTCGGGGATATTGTGCCGGGCGATCGCGTCCTGGCGCGTGGAACGCAAACGGGTAACGGCTTTGCGGCCGTGCGAATCGTCGTTCTTTCAAAGACCGATCTTGCCACGAAACGTGAACGCGAGCTCGAACAGTGGCGCACGCGAGGAATTGCAGGCGTCGTGAAGGTGTTGAATCCCGCGACCGGCGAAATGAGTGTCGAACTGCGCGGCACAACGCCGGCGAGTGTGATTACAGTTAGTGCGGGCGCGGCGCAGTTTCGCCGTTACACGCCGGCGTCGATCAATTTCGAAGATGCGAAACAGAGCAGCTTCGCGGAGGTTGGTGTAGGCGATCAGGTGCGCGCGCTCGGCGACAAGAGCGCAGATGGAAAGTCATTTAAAGCGGAAGCAGTCGTTTCCGGTTCGTTCAGGACGATTGGCGCGACGTTGACGGCGCTCGATCTCGAGAAGGGCGAGATCTCGGCTACCACTCTCGACCAGAAGAAACCGCTTCAGATTTCGATACTGAAAGAATCTTCAGTACGCCGCATTCCGGCCGCGCTCGTGCCGTCGGTCGCGCAGAAAGCCCGTGCGAACAGTCAGGCCGAAGTGCAGCAGATGATCGAAGGACTTCCGGTTGTGCCGTTGTCGGATCTGAAACCCGGCGACGTCGTTTCGATAACGGGAATCAGGGAGAAGGAAGACTCTCGTCTCACCGCGATCAAGCTCGTGGCAGGCATTGATGCCGTACTGCGCGCCATGGCGCCGCAAGCGGGGAGACCACAGACCGTGCGTTTGAGTGCGGGTCTGCCGAACGCGTTCGACTTCAGCGTCATTCCGTAGAGGACAAACCATGCAGTTTAAATCTGTTCTTCTGTCTGTGATATTCGTGGCTTTTCTTCCGTTGACCACTATGGCCCAACGAGCTTCGGTCGTGCGTGGTGTTGTTTCTGATGAGCTTGGCGCCGTAGTCGTTGGAGGAACTGTTTCTCTTACGAGTGCCACAACATTAACGACAGTCACCGACGAGCTGGGTGCGTATCGTTTCAACGGAATTCCCGCCGGCCGCTATTCGCTCACGATTGCGCAACCAGGCTTCGCAATGTTTCAGACAAGCGTGGCTCTCGCTGACGGCCAGTCACGCACGATCAACGTCACCTTGCGAATCGCTGCGGTTGAAGGACAGGTGACTGTCGATCCGGGCGCTACCGTCAACACCGATCCAACCAGCAACAAGAGCGCGGTCGTGCTCAAGGGCAACGATCTAAACGCGCTCTCCGACGATCCCACCGAACTCGCCGCCGAGCTCAGCGCCTTAGCCGGCCCAGCCGCCGGACCCAGCGGCGCACAAGTTTTCGTCGACGGCTTCACTGCTGGTCCAACTCTCCCCGACAAACAATCAATTCGCGAAATCGTCATCAACCAGAACCCGTTCTCCGCCGAGTGGGAACGCATCGGCTTCGGCAACATTCAGATTCTCACGCGCCCGGGCACCGGACAGTTGCACGGCAACGGCGCCTTCACCTTCAGCGATGCGGTGCTGAACTCTCGCAACCCTTACGCCTCCAACCGGCCCGCTTATCAGCGCCGCATCTACGACGCCGGTGTGAACGGTCCACTCTCGAAACGCTCGTCGTTCTTTGTGACCTTCGGCCATCGCGAGATCGACGACACAGCGGTGGTCAACGCAACCGCGCTAAACGAGTCGCTTCAACCCGTGACGATCAGCGAAGCGATCGTCGCGCCGCGCCGGTTGACGTTCCTGAGTCCGCGTTTCGATTTTCAACTCAACAAGTCAAACACTCTGAGCGCCCGCTATCACTACAACCGTAGCGATCTCGAGAACCAGGGTGTCGGCGGTTTCTCACTCGCCTCGCGCGGCTTTCACCACACCGAGCAGTTGCACATTCTCCAGTTCATCGAAACGGCCGTGTTGAGTCCTACCGTCGCCAACGAAGCGGCGTTTCAGTACATCTGGTATGGCATTCAACAAACGACCAACGATCCCGGCCCGGGCTTAATAGTGCTCGACTCCTTTTCCGGTGGTGGTTCGCAGATCGGACACTACCTTTTCGATCGCAATGAAGGGGAGTTGCGTGATTACCTGACTATGAGCCTGGGCCGGCACAGCCTGAAGTTCGGCGCGCGTCTTCGTTGGGCGCACATCAAAGACATCGCGCCAACCAACTTTGGCGGCACGTTTACGTTCTCCGGTGGTCCAGGCCCGCAACTCGACGCGAGCAACAACATCATTCCCGGCACGATTGAAGACCTGAGCAGTCTGGAGCGTTATCGCCGCACGTTGCTGTTTCAACAACTCGGCTTGTCGCCGGCGCAGATTCGTGTTCGTGGTGGTGGCGCTTCGCAGTTGACGATCGCGACAGGCGGCGCGTTTGCGGAAGTGCGCCAGTGGGATCTTGGACCATTCATTCAGGACGATTGGAAGCTGCGCCCAAACTTCACGTTGAGCATGGGCCTGCGTTATCAGGTGCAGACAAACATCAAAAGCAAGCGGCTCTTTGCGCCGCGCCTGTCGTTCGCGTGGACGCCGTGGGCCAGCGGCGCGGGAACACCGAAGACCGTGATTCGCGGCGGCGCCGGAGTCTTCTACGATCTGATCAGAACGAACATCACGCTGCAGTCGAATCGCTTCAACGGCGCCAACCAAACGCAGTACATCGTTGACGATCCGTTGCTGCTGGATCTGTTCCCCAACGTGCCTTCCGACGCAGTGCTCGCCGCATTCAATCAGCCGCAAACAATCTGGAACAAGGAAAACGGGCTTACGCAGCCGTATTTCATTCAGTCGTCAATCAGCGTCGAGCGGAGTCTGCCGCGCAACGTGACAGTCAGTGTGAGTTATGTGAACACGCGCGGGCTGCACCAGTTGCGAGCGCGAAATATCAACGCGCCTCTCGTTTTCGATCAGCGGCCGTTTCCGACGAGTGACAACATCTACCAGTACGAAACCAGCGGCATCTACAAACAACAACTCTTTGTCGTGAACAGTAGTGTGCGGTTGAATCCACGTTTTTCACTGAACGCGAATTACACGTTGGGTAAAGCTGAAGGCGACACGGATGGAGCCGCGAGTTTTCCGGCCGAATCGTACAATCTCGCGACTGAGTTTGGCCGCGCCTCGACCGACATCCGTCACCGCTTCACTCTTGCGGGAAATATCGAGACACGTTGGGGATTGAGTTTTTCGCCACTGATCGTTGCGCTGTCGGGCGCGCCTTACAACATCATCACTGGCGCTGACCGTAATAACGATTCGATCTTTAGTGACCGGCCCAGCTTCGCCACTGATCTCACGAGACCGTCGGTGGTGCAGACGTCTTTAGGCGCTTTCGATCTGGCGCCTTTACCCGGCAGCACGATCATTCCGCGAAACTTTGGCGCTGGGCCAGGTTACTTTTCCGTGAACCTGCGCGTGTCGAAGACGATCAACTTTGGTCCATTGCCGAGGACTGCCGCTGCGTCGGCCAATCGCGCGCCGGGTCAATCGCAACAAAGACCGGCTGCAGCGCAGGCGGAAGTGCGTCCGTACCGGCTCACGATCAGTGTGGCCGTCGCGAATCTGTTCAATCACACGAACCCCGGGCTACCTATTGGCAATCTGGCGTCGCCGATATTTGGAGTCTCGAATTCGTTGGCCCAGTTCACGCCACTCAACACCGGGGGAAGCGCCGCGACGAGCAATCGCAGCGTCGCCCTGCGCGCGCAGTTTAGTTTTTGATTTTCGGCGCCAATAGCGACCGCATTCAATGTGCTATGACAATCACCGCTCTCTCAAGCCAGCAATGTTGTTGCTCAGTTGACTGCGGTCGCTCTTGGCGCCGGTTTGAATCTCTTGATCGGATGGGCTTCCGTGTTGAAGATCACGCTGTTGATGTCGAGTGTGTTCGGCGGTGAGAAGAGCAGGTAGAAATACTTGAAGGTCTCCGCGAAGAGGAAGCTCTGCATCGAGTCGGCTTTTTCTTTTGTCGTCACGTCTTTCAACGCCGCATAAGCGACCTCGGTGCGGCAGTGTTGCACGAAATCGAACCAAAGCTGTGCGCCCATGTTGCGGTAGCGGTGGTCCTTTGTGTAGCGCCAAAGGTAATAAGCGGATTCGACTATCTCCGGCCGCAGCGGATAACCGGGCGACGTGATCTTGCGCGCGCGATAGTCAAACACTTCGGGTTCGATACGAGCCACCCACCACATCGAGAACGCCGACTGCTGCAGACGCCGGGCGCGTTGCAGATCGCCTGACAAAGCCAGCACCGCTGGAAAGAATGCGTCGAGCGCGCCGAAGGTTGTGGCGCCGCGCGCGCCGGTGTTCATGTCGGCGTGGCCGTACCAGAGTTCACCTTTCCAGTTGTCCTGAAGATACTTGTTGATGGCGACGATGCTGTTGTCCCACATCCGCTTGCAGTCGCGATCGCCGAAGAGCAGCCAGCACTTCAAAAGGTATTCGTAATAACTGTCTATGGCGCCGCTGATGTGACTGT
>DASUPR010000578.1:0-7327 GCA_036281015.1 Pyrinomonadaceae bacterium | reverse complement strand
CAAAGCCCACGCAGTCGATAATCACCTCGCCGCCCGCAATGGCGTAGACGGGATCTATGCCCAGTATTTTCGCCGGAGTACCCATAAAAGCCGTTCATCATACGATGCCGCCAGATCGTTGTCTAATTGCAGCCTATGTTATAATTCGCGCCCGGAATAGGAAGGAAAACGGTCATCACTAGTGTTCTCGGCAACACGCTTGGGTTAAAGCCGAACCAGATCCGGCGCATAGAAAAGCTGTACAGTAGGCGCATACCTCCTCGCCAGATCGTCACTCCCGAATTCGCTCGCCAGGTCAGCGAGCTGTCTCACGAAACCCGTAGACAAATCGGCGCACTGATCGATCGCAAGGGTCACGTGCAGTACGTCATGGTCGGCGACAACCGCGGCATCGAGCTGCCTGACTTCAAACGCGTGCGCGTCGCCACGGGACGCTTTCGCGGACTGCGCTGCGTCCACACGCACCTGCGCGGCGAACCGCTGACACAGGACGACCTGACCGACCTGGCGCTTTTGCGGCTCGATTTGATGGCCGCAATCAACGTAGACGCCGAAACGGGCTTACCCGGCCTCGTTCGCGCCGCTCACCTGCTGCCGTTGCACTCAGGCGATCTCGAAAGCACCAGCACGCCCGACCTCTATTCGTTTCTGGAACCAAGCATGGCGTCGCAGTTGGATCTCGACTTCCTCGCGCTCATCGAGTCGCTGGAAGAAGAGATGACGCGCAATCGCCAAACAGCCCGCCGCGCCGAAATGCGTGACCGCACGATTCTCGTCGGCGTCGCGACCGGGTCGGTCGCTGACGCGGAAGAGTCGATGGCAGAGCTAGCCGAGCTCGCCGCTTCAGCCGGAGTGATCGTTCAGGATCGAATCATTCAACGCCGCTCCGAGATCGATCCGCGCACCGTGCTCGGCAAGGGCAAGCTCGACGAGTTGATCATCCGCGCGTTGCAACTCGGCGCCGACATGCTCGTCATCGATCGCGAGCTTTCACCGGCTCAAGTCCGCTCGCTGTCGGAAGCGACGGACCTGAAAGTGATCGACCGCTCGCAACTGATACTCGACATCTTTGCGCAACGCGCGCAGTCGAAAGAAGGCAAGATTCAGGTTGAGCTGGCGCAGTTGAAATACCTGTTGCCGCGTTTGATTGCCGGTCAGGATTCAGCGTTCTCGCGTCTCGCGGGTGGTATCGGCGGCCGCGGTCCTGGTGAAACAAAACTCGAAACCGATCGCCGCCGTGTTCGCGACCGCATCAACCGTCTCGAAAAAGAGATCGAGACTCAACGGCAACGACGCCAGGAACGCCGCAAAGGCCGCACGCGTCAGCAACTGCCCGTGATCTCGATCGTCGGTTACACCAACGCCGGCAAATCAACACTGCTCAATGCGCTGACCAAAAGCGAGGTGCACGCCGAGCAGCGAATGTTTGCCACACTCGATCCGACTTCGCGCAGGCTGCGTCTGCCGCGCGAGCAGGAAGTGATCATCAACGACACTGTGGGTTTTATTCGCGCACTGCCGCCGGATTTGCTGTCGGCCTTTCGCGCGACGCTCGAAGAGATCAGCGACAGCAGTTTGTTGATTCATGCGGTCGACGTTTCGAACCCGCGTTGGGTGCAACAGGTTCAATCAGTTAAGAGAATTCTCGCGGAACTAAAACTAGCAGACACTCCCACGATCCTGGCGCTGAACAAGTCTGACTTACTCGAACCCGAAGCAGTCGACGCGGCAGTTCGTGAAGCGCGGCAAATCGATAACAGCGAGATCGTCGTCATCTCGGCAATCAAAATTGCCAGCCTGGCGGGGCTACTTGAAAAGGCAGGCGGCATGTTGGCGCGGAACTTCGGCGCAGAATCGGCGACGGACGACAACCAGTCTGCCGCTTTGTCGCGCATCGCATAATGGGACTTCGGCCACGTTTCAAAACTCCGTTAAGTCAAGCGCGCGATAAGCTACTGGCCTATGTGATTCGCCCGTTCATGGTTTTTGAACCGCGAACGCGCTTTCTGATCGGCTGCGCGATCCTCGTAACACTCACCACCGCGCTCTTAATCTCCGATTACTCTCCCGGTTTCAGCGAGGTTTACAAAGAAGGCGAAGTGCTCGCGCGCGATATCGTGGCGCCGTCGGACATCACCGCCGTTGACGAAGCGGAAACGGAACGCAGAAAAGTCGCCGCGCGCGAAGCAACGCGTCCCGTGTTCAATTACGACTCCAGCCGCGCCGAAACGTCTGTCGAGAGCCTGCGAGCCGGCAGGGATGAGCTCCAGCAACAAATCGCGCCCGACAAGACTTTGTCGGAAAACGATTTCGATCGACTCGAGGCAATCGTCCGCGAGATCAGCACCGGCTACATCTACGACGACAACGACGCCAATCGTCTGCAACAGGACATCGTGCTCGTCGACCAGCGAAACCAGGCGACGCAGGTGATCTTTCCGGCGCCGCGAACCAGCATGTCCTCGCTTTCCGGCGCACGCCAAAAGCTCGACTTGCGAATCCTCAACCTGCAAGGCTGGACGCCGCAACAGAAGACGGCTCTAACTGCCGCACTGCGCCCGCTCATTCGTCCCAACGTACTGCTGGAACAGGCCGCGACCGCCGCCGCGCGCGAAACCGCCGCGAACGAAGTGAAGCCGGTCGTGATCACTTTGAAACGAAATCAGGTGGTGGCGCGAGAGGGCGACACAGTTACGCCGATAATCCTTTCGCAGATCAACGCGATCAAAAACACCACTCATCCGGGCAAACGCTGGTCGAATCTCTTCGGCTTGCTGATTGTCGTCACGGCGGTTTACTGGGCGGCATGGAAGTTTGCCCAGCATCGCCGTGAAAGCGCGCTGAGCATCAGTAAACAGAAAGCGTTTGCATTGGTCGGCTCAGCGATCCTCGTTCAGACAGCCTTGATGAAAGTCGGCTTCACGTTCGGCGAGAGCCTGGCTGCGAGAATGCACGCGCCGTTCAACGATCCGATGATCTGGAACTTCGCCATTCCCTTCGCCGCCGCGTCGCTGCTGGTCGCGATGCTGGTTGATACACAACTCGCGTTTCTGACCGCCATAATGACGGCGCTCTTCGCCGGCATGCTCGCGCCCGGCGGAATGCAGAAAGCGCTGTTCGCGATGGTTTCGTGTTCGGTGGCGATCTACGGCATTGGACGTTATCGGGAGCGGCAGTCTGTCACGCTGGCGGGCCTGCTCGTGGGCGCGGTTAATGCAGTGATGGCGGTTGCCCTGCTCGCGTATTCGGGCCAGTCGTTAACCTTCAGGCATTTTCTGCTGGCGATCGCTTGCGGCTTTGCCGGCGGGCTCCTGACCGCGGTCTTCGCGGCGGGCGGGTTGCCAATCAACGAATCACTGTTCGGCATCCTGACCGACGTTAAGCTGCTCGAACTCTCAAACGCGGATCTGCCGGTGCTCGGTCAACTCGCGTTGCGTGCTCCGGGCACAAACCAGCACTCGCACGCCGTCGGACAACTAGCTGAAGACGCGTGCCGCGCGGTGGGCGCGAACCCTTTGCTGGCTCGCATCGGCGCCCTGTATCACGACATCGGCAAACTCGCAGCACCCGAATACTTCGTCGAAAATCAGCAGGGTGACAATCCGCACGATCGCCTGCGTCCGTACCAAAGCGCCAAGATCATCACGAGTCACGTCACCTACGGCTCGCGTCTCGCAAAAGAGATCGGACTGCCACAGAAGATCGCCGACTTCATCCCGCAACATCACGGCACACGCACGCTTCATTACTTCCTGCGCAAAGCGCAAGCGCAGGCGAAGCCAAACGAAACAGTCGACGAGGCCGACTTCCGTTATCCCGGACCAAAGCCGCAATTCAAAGAAGCCGCGATCATGATGCTGGCGGACTCGTGCGAAGCCGCCGCGCGGTCTCTCGCGCGCCCCGATCCGGAAAACATCCGCTCAATCGTCGTGAAGATTGTCGATGCGATCATCAGCGACGGGCAGCTCGATCAATGTGACATCACGTTGCAGGAGCTGACTACGATTCGAGAAGCAATGATCAGCGCGCTCACCGCGATCTACCACGCGCGGATCGATTATCCCGGCTTCAACCCGCCGCCCGGTGGTCCATTGCCCGCCGGCGACATCGACAGCGAAGAACGCGGCGTCAGCTACAGCAAACCTTCTGAGGTTCCGATTAGTCGTGGCGGTGAAGTCGAGGACGAGGCGCTGCCACGCAAGGTCAGTAAACGTTAGAACTTCTCTTTCAACTTCCGGTAAGTCACTTCCAACGCTTCCGGAATCACGCGCGACTCACCAACCGTAGTCATGAAGTTCGTGTCACCACTCCAGCGCGGCAACACGTGAATGTGAATGTGGTCAGCGATACCGGCGCCCGCGGCGGAGCCGAGATTCATTCCCATGTTGAAACCCGACGGTGAATAAACCACACGCAGCGCCGTCTGCGATCTCTTCGCGAGATCCATCATCTCATCCGTGATCTCTTTCGGCACCGAATCAAACTCGCTGGTGTGCAGGTAAGGCACGATCATCAGGTGCCCGGTGATGTACGGATAAAGATTGAGCAGCACAAACGCGTGCTTGCCGCGATGCAGCACGAAGTGAGTCGCGTCGCCGTCAGGATCGGCCGCGATGCTACAGAAGACGCAGCCCTCCCTCTGTGAATCGACACCTGACGCGATGTACTTGGAACGCCAGGGACTCCACAATCTCTGCAACTCGAATTACCTCGCGGCTAGAGCTAAATGGGCTAAAGGATTGGCGGCTGGTGGTTGTCGTCTGTCAGCCCGCGTGAGGAGTTTGTTTGCGAGGCCTGTGCGGCCGCGTTGTCGTCGTTGATGAGCTCTTTCAGCTCCTTGCCGGGTTTGAAGTACGGCACCCGCTTGGCGGGGATGCTGACCGGGTCGCCCGTCTTCGGGTTCCGGCCCCGACGCGCGCCGCGCTCGCGGACGCGGAAGCTGCCGAAACCGCGCAGTTCGATCTTCTCGCCCTGGTTCAACGTCTCAATGATGCTTTCAAAGACAATTTCGACTAAACGTTCGGCGTCCTTCTTTGTCAGCTCAGCCGCTCGCGCTACGTCTTCGACGAGTTCTGCTTTTGTCATGCATCACCTCGATCAGTTAGGGGTGTAAACTAACGTATTGATAATAGCGAGGTTATGTTAGTCGTACAAGGTGCATCCACAGATTACACAGAGAGAGACCCTGTGTAATCCCTACAAACTGTGGATTGTCTACTCGTCGTTCGACTCCGCCTTGAGACCGAAATCCGCCAGCTCGCCCAATGACGCCATGCCGCCGCCCGCTTCCGAAGAATAGATCTTCGTGTCGACGATCGGCTCATCCTTGCCCACCGCGCGCGCGGAAAGCCCGATCTTCTTGGTGTCGGGATCGATGCGCAGGATCTTGAAATCGAGCTCCTGTCCCAGTTGAACGACGTCCTCGGGCTTCACCACGCGCTCTTCGGAAAGCTCCGAGATGTGGCAGAGGCCTTCGAGATTGTCGTCCAGTTCGACAAACGCACCGAAGTTAGCGAAACGGGCGACCTTGCCGCGAACGACATCACCAGGCTTGTGCTCGTTGGTGAACTTCTCCCACGCGTTCGGCTCGAGATCTTTGATGGACAACGACAGGCGGCGATTCTCACTATCGATGCTGGTGATGACCGCGTCGATCTCCTGCCCTTTCTTCAGCACCTCGCTCGGGTGCTTGATGCGCCGCGACCAGGAAATATCCGAAACGTGTACCAGGCCGTCCACACCGTCTTCAATCTCTATAAAGGCGCCGAAGTCAGTCAGGTTTCTGACGCGTCCGTGAACACGCGTGCCCACCTGGTAACGCTCGTGCAGCGTTTGCCACGGGTTCTCCTGCACCTGCTTCATGCCGAGACTGATGCGCCGCGCTTTTGGATCGACGCTCAACACTTCGACTTCGACCATGTCGCCCGGATTGACGACTTTGCTCGGATGCTTCACGCGCTTGGACCAGCTCATCTCGGAGACATGGACCAGACCTTCAACACCGGGCTCGAGTTCGACGAACGCACCGTAATCGGCAACGCTCGCGACGCGTCCGGAGATTCTCGTGCCCACCGGGAAACGCTCTTCCACGCTGGACCACGGATCGGGCAGCAGTTGCTTGTAGCCGAGCGAGACCCGTTCGCGGTCGCGATCGAACTTCAGCACCTTCACCTGAATTGTGTCGCCGACCTTGAACAGTTCATTCGGATTCTGTAACCGGCCCCACGACATGTCAGTGACGTGCAACAAACCATCGACACCGCCAAGGTCAACGAACGCACCGTAATCGGTGAGGTTCTTGATCTGACCTTCAACGACGATGTCTTCCTCGATCCCCTGCAGCGTTTGATCTTTGCGCCCGGTGTTTTCCTGCTCGATGACGGATTTGCGCGACAACACCACGTTCGAACGCTTGCGGTTCAGCTTGATAACTTTGGCTTCGATGATCTGGTTGCGCAGGCTGTCGAGATTTCTCACCGGCCGCACGTCTACTTGCGAGCCCGGCAGGAACGCGGCGATGCCGTCGATATCGACGCGCAGACCGCCCTTGATGCGATCGACAACGCGGCCTTTGACGCTGGAGCCTTCGCGATACGCCTTCTCGAGGTCGTCCCACGCCTTCATGCGAACGGCGTCAGCGCGCGAAAGTACCGGCAAGCCATCGGCGGTTTCCATGCTCTTCACGAGCACTTCGACTTCGTCGCCGGCTTTGACTGTGAGTTGTCCGTTCTCGGTAAACTCAGCCGGGTTAACAATGCCTTCCGACTTGTAACCAAAATCAATAACGACACCGCGCTCGCTGAGACCTACGACGGTGCCACGAACGACTTCGCCTTCTTCAAGCGTCGCTTGTTCTTGTTCGAATTGGTCGAGGAGCTGTCCGAAATCAACGTCGCCGGCGGCGCGTGAATCGTCTGCATCATCGACGTCTGTTTGGGTTGCGGTTCCGGTTCCGGTTTGAGAAGTCATCGTTGTTAGTTGCGGCTGAGGCTCCGCCTTGCCGGAAGTTGTTTGGTTGTTGTCGGCCTCGCTGTCGTTCAGCTTGGGTTGTTCACTAGACATGCATACTCCTGTAGTCCCCGGGTAAGTTTCAACGCGTGGGTCGATCATATCGCGCTCACTAGACTGTAACAATCAGCGCAGGTCTTCGCCGACTGGCAGACAGTGTTCAGCGGCTGTCAGTATTTTTGACCTTGGCGTTGTCGGGAGTTGAAGCTGGCGAGGAAGCGAGCCGTTTGGATTTGGAAATGTCGAGCTAATTAGTTTCGATTACCGCCCTGCCGTTTAGTCACCCCGCTTGGTCCGACAAACACCCGCCGCCGATTTC
>DASUPR010000577.1:0-5268 GCA_036281015.1 Pyrinomonadaceae bacterium | reverse complement strand
CCCGCCGCACATCCGGCGGCGAAGCCGCTGGGAATGGCGCACATTCGGGGGCGTAGCCGCAGCGGCGCACACATCCGGCGGCGAAGCCGCAGCGAAGCGCACACTCTGTTTGCAGTTCGGTGGTTCCAACAGGATAATCGCAGCAACATGGAAACACTGCGAACCCTTTACGATGAGATAGAACCTTACGACAGCGGGCACATCAAAGTGTCCGCTGTTCACGATATTTACTACGAACAATGCGGCACGCCCAATGGCAAGCCCGTTCTCTTTCTACACGGTGGTCCGGGCGCGGGACTCATCCCGAATTACCGCCGCTTCTTCGATCCAAACGCTTACCGGATCATTCTCTTCGACCAGCGCGGCGCGGGCCGAAGCACTCCACACGCTTCACTCGAAGACAACACCACCTGGCACCTGGTCCAGGACATCGAAACCATCCGCGAACAGCTCGGCATCGATCAGTGGCTCGTGTTTGGCGGTTCGTGGGGCAGCACGCTCGCGCTCACGTACGCTGAAACGCATCCCGAAAGAGTGCGCGGTCTCGTGTTGCGCGGCATCTTCCTGTGCCGTCCCGAAGAGATTCGTTGGTTCTACGAAGACAGCCAGGGCGCGAGCGCGATCTTTCCTGACGGCTGGGACAAGTACGTGCAAATCATCCCCGAAGCGGAACGCGGCGACATGATCCGTGCTTACTATCGCCGTTTGACGAGCGACGACGCCGCCGTGCGCCTGGAAGCAGCGCGCGCGTGGTCCATCTGGGAAGGAAGCGCTTTAAAGCTCCTGCCGGACCAGGACCTGATCGACGAGTTCAGTGAACCCGAAAAAGCGATCGCTCTGGCGCGTATCGAGTGTCACTACTTCGTAAACAACTGCTTTTTCGAAACCAACAACTACCTCCTCGAAAACGTCGGCCGCATTCGTCACATCCCCGGCGTGATCGTTCACGGCCGTTACGACATCGTCTGCCCGTTCATGAGCGCGTGGCACCTGCACCGCGCCTGGCCGGAAGCGGATCTGAAAATCATTCCCGACGCCGGTCATGCGGCCTTCGAGCCCGGCATCCAGGACGCCCTCATCCGCGCCACGGATAGTTTTCGCTAAAAACCCTGACACAAACCGCTCCGGTTTGTCGCTATCTGAGTTGAGGGGCAGTCGCGAGGCTGCTCCTCCCGAACTCGGATGCGTAGGAGGACCGGAGATATGCAACGCAGGATACGGGTCATCGAATTGTCGCTGATCGCCATCGCGCTGGTAGGACTGCTGCTTTCAGTGGGCTACACCACGCGAGAAGGCGCCACGACACCGCGCGTGGCTCCGTTGAAATTTAATCCGACCGTGGCGCGCGTGGAACGCGGGCGTTACCTCGTCGAAGGACCCGCCCATTGTTTCCAATGCCATTCAGAACTCGATTGGGAGAGGCCCGGCGCGCAACCGAAACAAGGGAAGAAAGGTTCCGGAACGATCTTTATCGAAGACGGAATGGAGTGGCTGGTCGCGCCGAACATCACACCGGATCGTAAGACCGGCGCTGGTAACTGGACCGACGAACAGTTTGCGCGCGCGATTCGCGAAGGCATCGGTCACGACGGACGGCGGCTGTTTCCAATGATGCCTTACATGAACTTCCGCCAGATGTCTGACGAGGATCTCGCGTCAGTCGTGGTCTATCTGCGCTCGATCGATCCGGTGCGCAACGCGGTGCCAAAGACGATGTTGCCCGAAATCATGAAGGCCAGCCTGCCGCCGCACCAGCCGATCACCGCGCCGGTAGCCGGGCCTGACATGTCGAATCCGGTGGACCGCGGAAAGTATCTCGTGACGTTGGGAAACTGCATGTCGTGTCACACGCCGATGAACAAGCAAGGCCAGCCGTTGATGCAACTCGCGTTTGCCGGCGGCATGCGTTTCAAAGGACCGTGGGGTGAAGTCACGAGCGCCAACATCACGCCGGATGCATCGGGTATTTCCTATTACGACGAAGCGTTGTTTGTGAATACGTTGCGCACGGGCCAGGTCGGCGCGCGCAAACTCAATTCGATCATGCCGTGGGGTTATTTCCGCAACATGACCGACGAAGATCTGAAAGCGATCTTCGCCTACCTGCGAACACTGCCGCCGGTGCAACATCGAATTGACAACACGGAAGAACCGACTGTCTGTGAAGTCTGCGGGGGGCGACACGGGTTCGGCGACAGGAACCACTCGGAATAGTTTGCCGGCCCGTTTACCGCGGCGTAGCTCCGCTCGAGATTCTGGCAATTCGATCGGCTTCCTTGAGATCATTGCCGCTGAGCACGCCGCGGTTTCGCAGATCCGCCCAGAGATTCGCACTCCGTCGATACCACGACTGCGACTGCCGCACGCGTTCACCGGAACCATTCTCCGCCAGCGCCGCATGAGCGTCGGCCAACTTCGAATACGACTTCGCCAGATCCGTCAAAAGCTGCACGTTCGTTGGACCAGTAGTCGACAACGCTTCACGAATGCCGAGCGACTTCTGGTAATTCTCCAAAGCACCGGCCGCATCGCCCGAACGCAAAAGCACATCGCCCAGGCGTTCGTAACTGATCGAAAGTGACCGGCTCGCGTTCACGTTGTTCGGATCGGCTTTTGATAACGCCGCAAAAATGTCGAACGACTTGCGTGAGTAGTCCAAAGCACGCGCAAGGTCTCCACGCGCCATGAGGATCTCGGCCAACTTTTCATACCCGACGGCGAGATCGCGGCGCGCGTCAGTGTTTGTCGGACGATCGGTGGCAAACGACTCCCGAATTACCAGCGACTGTTGATAACTGACGAGCGCGTCGTCGAGTTGTTCCTGTTGTTGCAACATGGTGCCGATGCGTTCGTGAATGAGACCGAGATAGCGGCGGGTTGTGGCATCTGTTGAGTCCGAGACGTGCAACGCCTGCCACAGCGCCAAGGACAATCGATACTGCTCGAGCGCGCCCGCCTGGTCGCCGGCGTTGGCGAAGAACGGATTGCCGAGTATGTCGCCGAGCTTGATATGACTGATGGCGAGCGACTGCCGCGACTTCAGATTCGTGCTTTCAGCTTCGGCGAGTGCCTTGAACGAAGCCAGCGACTTGCGCGCGCTCTCGATCGCATTTTGCAGATCGCCGGTCCACGCTTGTAAATCGCTGAGCTTCTGATAGGTGAGGGCGCGTGAGCGTTGAGCTTCGACATCGTTGGGATCGCCAGCCAGTAACACATCGGCGATCGACAAAGCTTTTTGATAACTGGCCAATGCGCCGGCCGTATCGCCGAGGTTCGCGTTGGTTGGATTGCCTTGCACATCGCCCACGCGCTGATATGCAACGGCCAGTTCACGTTGCAATGCGGGATCGTCACTCGCCTCCTGCGCGAGGCTGTTCAGATACTCCAGCGCACTCTTCACGAGTGCTTCGCGCGCGCGTGTCGAACCCGGCAGATCCACGATGTTGTCGTGAATTTCGAAAATGAAAGAGTTGGCCAGCTTGCGAACGTCGTTGAAACGCCGTTCGGCGCGGGCTCTTTCAGCGCGCGCGATGCGAGCCTGCCAGGCAGTCGCCATGATGCCGCCGATCAACGTGAGGAGCACCAGTGCCGCTGCCGCAACACCCAGCCGGTGGCGCTTGATGAACTTGCCGGTGCGATAGCCCATCGTGTCGGGACGTGCGCGCACCGGTCTTCCTTCGAAGTGCCGTCGAATGTCTTCAGACAACTGTTCCGCGGATGCGTAACGGCGCTGCGGTTCCTTGCGCAACGCCATCATCACGATCGCATCCAACTCGCCCGCCAGCTCGCGGCACAGTTTTTCATTTTGCTCCCGGCTCGCGACGGCGCTCGGTTTTTCCGGCTCCACCAGGCCGACGGTCTGTTCAAACTCCTGCGATGAATAATTTTTGAATTGATAAGGACGGTGCCTGGTCAGGAGCTCGTAGAGCACGACGCCGAGCGAGTAGATGTCGCTGGCGGTCGTGATCAGTTCGCCGCGAATCTGTTCGGGGCTTGCGTATTCCGGCGTCATCAAGCGCATGGCCATGCGCGTGACCGCCTGCGTCGGTGGTCCAAGTTCCGGATTGAGCAACTTCGCGATGCCGAAATCCAGGAGCTTCGGCACGCCGTCAGCGCCGACGAGAATGTTTCCGGGTTTGATGTCGCGATGAATGATCAGGTTCTGATGTGCGTAGTGCACGGCGGCGCACACGTTGCGAAAAAGCTTTAGTCGTTCGGTAACCGAAAGACCGTGATTGTCGCAGTAACGATCTATGGGCTCGCCCTCGACGTATTCCATCACTACGTAAGGCATGCCCTCGGGTGTCGTGCCGCCGTCGAGCAGGCGAGAGACGTAGGGATGATCGAGGCCCGCAAGTATCTGCCGTTCGTTGCGAAAGCGCAGCAACACTTCGGGATTGCCGAGATCGTGTTGGACCACCTTGATCGCGACGCGCATCTGGTACTCGTCATCTGCACGCACAGCAAGATAGACATCGCCCATGCCGCCGTGGCCCAGTTCCTGAATAACCTGATATGGCCCAATACGCCGGCCTACGGCCGAGACATCGTTAGGAATCGTCACTTCGGCGGCGGCGTCGCGAATTACGTCCTGAAGGTGTTCGGTTGAGGCATCGTGGGCGAGAATTAAAGATTCAGCCTGTTTGCGGAGAGCCGGATCGCCGGCACACGCCTGATCGAGAAAAGCCGCCTGTTGTTCGGGGTTCAGCTCGACGGCCGCATTGAACAAAGCTTGCAGCCGTTGCCAACGTTCAGGGGTCATTATTCGTTCCGCAGTTCATGTTTGAGCCACGCTTTGGCGAGCCGCAGATCGCGCTGCACGGTTGCCCGGGAAATGCCGAGCGCTTCGGCGACTTCGTCGTTATTGAGTCCGCCGAAGAAGTGTAGCTCAACGATCTCGCTCTTGCGCGGATCGAACTTCGCCAGCCTTGTCATTGCCTCATCAAGCGCCAGCAGATCTAACGACGGTTTCACTGAAACTTCAACCGCCTCGCTAAGGGTGACTCGTGGCGCGTCGCTGCCGCGTTTGTCGCGTTGATTGGCCCGCGCGTGATCCACGAGTAAGCGCCGCATGAGCCGCGCCGCGACCGCAAAGAAATGTGCGCGGTCCTGCCACGAAATCTTCACGTCCACCAGCCGCAGGTAGGCTTCGTTGACCAGCGCTGTGGGTTGCAGCGTGTGTTTGCTGCGCTCGCGGCGCATGTAGTGCGCGGCGAGCCGGCGCAGTTCGTCGTACACCAAGGGCATCAACTGCGATAGCGCCTGCTG
>DASUPR010000576.1:0-7603 GCA_036281015.1 Pyrinomonadaceae bacterium | reverse complement strand
TGTAGAAATTTAACGAACCGACTCGTTCGTTTACTGTTGGAATGGTTCCACCGATGCCGAGGTACGCGGCGGCACCGGGCAGTTTGCCATCGATGGCAACCCAGTTACCGACAAACCCGCCTGTTGTTCCATCGTCGTTGAAGATCGGGTTTTGTATTCCAAAACCGACATTGTTGTTGCCGTCAAGGTAAATCTGATGCTGTGCGAGAGCCCCGGCAATATCTCCTTCGGGGAAGGGTGAAGGAGTCGGAGTGGGAGAGGGAGTCGGCGTCGCGGCCGGTTCTCCATACGCTTCGACTTCGATCAAAATCGTATTCGGGCTTTTAGCCGCATTAGATTTCACGCGAATCTTGTCCGTGACGATCGCTGCAAACGTAAACTTACGCCAAACTTTCGTGTTGCCGCTAACCGTTCCGCCGGGAATGGTCACCCAGTTGGCGCCGTCGAAATACTGGACCTCGAATGCTGTGACACCATTATTGAAAAAGTTCATCAACTCGGTCGGCTCGATCGGACTCCACCAGGTATCCTGGATCGTGATTACATTAATTTCATCGATTGACATTGCGTCGTTGAACTGGATTTCCAGTGTGTCGGGAAATTCTCCTGGTGTGCCATCAGACCAGCCTCCGCCGCTTGACCAGCTGAGTCCTTTGCGGTCGCCATCAATGACAGCACTGGCAGGAAAATCGTCGTTCTTTGTGGTAGAGGCAACAGCCACTGCTCCGTTCTCGGCCGCTGCGACGTTGACTCGATCGTCAACTGAAGAAGTCGCGCCACTAAAAAAGGACCGGGTCGATGAGAACACCAGCAGTGGCGACAAGAAAATCACAACAAACATCAGCAGGTATTTCTTTAGTTTCAAAGCTAAACTCCCTTCGATTGTTTAGAGAACTTGCGAGCGGACATTTAAGGCCACTCGACCGCACGTATTCCTGAACAAGCACGACAAATTTATCTGGTCGCGTGAGGAGGGGACTTGAACTCAATTCTTTCAGCGAGAAGCCCTTGTTCGTCTGGTTAATGACGGTGTGATTTCTAAAGTGGTATCCTTTTGCGCTGCGTGCATGACACATGGTCCAACAAAGGACCTTCGGAGTCTAGCACACTGAATCAATTCCTGGAGTGACAAAGATTGTCGCTTTAGGGCCAGCATGGTCCAACATGGCACACTATCACCTGATCGGAGTTTGCGGAACCGCGATGGCCTCGCTTGCAGGCATGCTTCAAGCACGCGGACATCGTGTGACCGGCTCTGACGAAAACGTTTATCCACCAATGTCCCTAATGTTAATGAGTCTGGGTATCGAAGTGTTACAGGGTTATCGGCCTCAACACCTCGATCCAGCTCCTGATTGCGTGATCGTCGGCAATGCGATCCCGCGCGGAAATCCTGAAGTCGAAGAGTCGCTAAATCGCAAACTGCTTTATCGATCGCAGGCGGAAGTTGTTAAGGAAGAATTCATTCGCGGTCGTCACTCGCTCGCAGTCGCAGGCACGCACGGAAAAACGACGACGACTAGTATTGCCGCGTGGGTCATGGATCAGGGCGGACTCGATCCGACATTTCTCATCGGCGGCGTTGCGCAAAACTTTGGCACGAGTTTTCGTGTGACTACTAGCGATTATTTCATCATCGAAGCCGACGAATACGACACCGCTTACTTCGACAAGGGTCCGAAGTTCATGCACTACCTGCCTGAACTCGCGATCGTCAACAACATCGAATTCGATCACGCCGACATCTATCGCGATCTCGACGCAGTGAAGCTGGCTTTTCGTCGTTTCATGAACCTCGTGCCGTCGAATGGACGATTGATTGCCGGTTGGGATAGCCCGAACGTACGCGCGGTTGTTGAATCGTTTGGCGCCCGGCTGTTTACAAACCTCGAAACGTTTGGCACGAGCGAAGACGCGAGGTGGCAGGTTCGCAATGCCGATTTCAGCGGCGGACTTTCAAAGTTTGAAGTCGTTCGCGAAGGTCACACGTGGGGAAACTTCGAGACGCCGCTGTTGGGTGAGTTCAATTTGTTGAACTGTCTCGCAGTGATCATCGCGGCGGATGCGTGGGGAGTGAGCCGTGATCAAATCAAAGAAGCGCTCGCAACGTTCAAGAACGTGAAGCGGCGTGCGGAAGTGCGTGGAGAAAAGAAAGGCATCGTCGTTATCGACGACTTTGCACATCATCCGACTGCTGTCAGGGAAACGTTGCGCGCCTTGCGTTCGCGTTATGGTGATCGTCGTTTGGTCGCCATTTTCGAACCACGCTCATGGTCCTCACGCCTGGCAGTGTTTCAACAAGATTATGCGAATGCCTTTGCCGCGGCTGATTACGTAGTGATCGCCAGCGTCTTTGACAGTCACAAGGTCACAGAAAAGGGACGAGCGCTTGACACCAACGAGTTAATTGCCGCGATTTCGCGACAAGGCAAACCTTCCTTCGCTTTACCCGATGCGGATCAAATCGTGGCACACATCGTGCCGGAGTTACGCACCGGCGACGTCGTGGCGATCATGTCTAACGGCGGCTTCGGCGGAATTCACGACAAGATTCTTGCGGCATTGGAGTCGCCGTAAACCAACTCTTCTCACGCGCACAATTTAACGAACTATTCGTAACGCTCTCGCAGTTTTCGTCCGGTAAAAGCCACCCCGGTTGTTCTAGGGAGGCCCGCCCCGTGAAAAACTTTTCCATCTTTGAGCAAGCGCTCAAGTTCTCAGGTGTCGAACAGACGGAGAACCTTGGCGAGATGGCTAGTCTCGCTCGGCGCGACTTTGCCGAACGCGAAAGCTTTATCTGTCATACGACTACTGCTTCAGTAGAGTACGCCTGTCTCTTGATCGAAAACGCGGTTCTGTTGCGCACTAATCGCGCCGGACGCGTCTATGCAGGTGTGGAGAAACTCTCCCTGCTGCAACCGATCATCGATCGTTACATGCGCATCGCTGATATTTCGGAGACTGTGTATCTATTTGGTCAGGACGATTGGCGCCCACCGCGCCATCCAAACATCAGAACGATTGCTTTGGACCTGGATTTTCGCCTCGCGCGCGAGTGGTTTGTAATCGCTCAGTCGCAGACGTTGAATTGCGCGCTGGTGGCGTTTGATGAAACGGGTCCCGACAGTTTGCCCGAACAGATCAGGTACTGGGCGCTCAAGTCGAGCAATCCGTTAGTAGTCCGCGGACTGGCGAATGCTGTCGACGGCGTGATCGATTGGACGCTCGCGGCTTGATTCCTTAACCGATGGCAACGGCGGCCGCACCTCGACGTGCGCCGTCAACACTCTTCGTATCCTCGCCGGCAGGAACTTCTTCGCGATCAGTGCAGTCGATCCGACGAGCTCCACTACGTCGCCGCCACCGCGCCAGTGGTCCCGCACCACAAGCGGATCGGTCACCATCATCAGACGCAATAACGAGATCGCGATCAGGTAAGCATCGTCGACCTGGCCGACGAACGGCAGCATGTCGGGAATGAAGTCGAGTGGGATAAACGCGTAGAGAATTGCACCCGCAACCAAAACCCGTTCGGTCGTCGGCACCCGCGGGTCGACCATCAAACGCCCGCTGAGCAACAGCAGGTTCGGGATGAACAGCAGCAGGTTTTTCATGCGGCTTCGCAGCTTTACTTCTGACATGCCACACATTATACAGATTACGCAATGGACATTCTCGAACGAATTCGCCAACGCGCCGCTTCCAGACCTCAACACATCGTTCTTCCGGAAGGTAACGATCCTCGGACCGTTGTGGCCGCGGCTCATTGCGTGAATCAACGCCTCGCGCGGATCACGTTGCTGGGCGATGAAAACACGATTCGAGCCACAGCGCGTGAAAACAATCTTGACCTCGGCGGCGTCGCTATCGTCGATCATCGCCGCGCTGGCGATTTTGACAAGATGGTTTCGCTGTTCCACGACCTGCGGCGCGCAAAGGGTCTCATGCCTGATGAAGCGCGAACGCTCGTTTCCGATCCGTTGTACTACGGCAATCTCATGGTGCGCATGGGCCAGGCAGACGGTTCTGTCGCCGGTGCTACGAACACGACGTCGCACACGGTGCGCGCAGCGTTGCACTGCATCGGCGTGCGCACGGGTTTCAAGCTCGTCTCGAGTTTCTTCCTGATGGCGTTGCCGCGCAGCGAGTTTGGACACGACGGCGCGATGATCTATGCCGATTGTGGTGTCGTGATTGAACCGAGCGCGGCGGAGTTAGCTGAGATCGCACTGGCCGCTGCCGATTCGTGTAGAGCGCTGCTCGGCACGGAGCCGCGCGTGGCGATGCTTTCGTTTTCAACTAAAGGCAGCGCAAAGCATAAGTTGATCGACAAGGTTGTCGAAGCAACCCGAACGGTGAAAGCGCGCGCGCCGGAGTTGCAGATCGACGGCGAGCTTCAGGCTGACGCGGCGCTCGTTCCCGCAGTCGCACAGTCGAAAGCGCCCGGTTCGCCGGTCGCCGGACGTGCAAACGTTTTGATCTTTCCCGATCTTCAGGCGGGTAACATTGCTTACAAGTTAACGGAACGACTGGCCGGCGCCACCGCCATTGGGCCGATTTTGCAGGGTTTGGACAAACCGGCGAACGACCTCTCGCGAGGATGCACGGCGCAAGACATTGTCGACGCCGTGGCCATCACGGCCGTGCAGGCCCAAGCTCGAGACGCCCGGAAAACCAACTAATCTTCCGGTGCATCTGTTAAATCTGTGTTCCGCTTTAAACTGACTCTGGCGCTTCTTTTTATAGCCCTCGCTTCGCCCTACCATCCTGCCCAACAACAAAAGCCACCAGATGAAAAAGAACAGGACCGGGTCAAGGTTTTCACGGAAGAAGTCCGGCTGCCGGTCGTCGCTCTAGACGCCTACGGCCACTACGATCCGACGCTCGAACTCGACGACATTCTGGTGCTTGAAGACGGCGTAGCACAGCAGCTTCGCAGTTTGCGGCACCTTCCTGCAAACGTGTTGTTCGTGCTCGACACGGGTGGTGAGTTGAGCGGTCTCGGTGGACAGTCGAAAAGTACGTCGCTGACGCGCCAGGTCGCTTCATCGCTGATCGCGAAACTTCAGAACGGAACGTCGATCGCCGTGATGCAGTCAGGCAACGCAGCCGAGATGTTGCAGCCGTGGACCACGGATAAGAACGTCGTTCTGAAGACGCTCAAGAACAAACTGCTTTCGACGAAGCGTTCGCGAATCTCGGAAGCGATTATCAACGCGAGCGAGCAGTTGAAGGATCGGCCGGAAGGAAGCCGTCACGTCGTGATGATCACGGATGGCGTCGACTCGGCCGGCGCGAAAATCAACCGCGTGGAAGCGATGACCAAACTGGTCGCCGCGCGCGCAACGGTCCACATCATCAGCTACACGGAGTTTGTGCGCCAGAAGGTCGAGAACAAAAATTCGCAGGTTGTTACCGGGCAGCGTCCAAACAGTTCCGACCCGATCAGGTCCACCGATCCGACACAGCCGCCAAGCATGAATCGTTCACCGTCATTTGGCGTCGGCTTCAGATTCGATCCGGCCATGCGAAAGCAACGCAGGGCTTACGAAGCTGAAGTAAGGAAGAGCGAACCGGTGTTGAAGAACGTGGCCGAGGAAACCGGCGGCAAATGGTTGTTGCCACTCAACAGCGAACAGATGCTCGCGCAGGCTGACGAAGTCGCGCGTGCGATCAGTGCGGAATACGTTGTGACTTATCGTCCGAGGCGCCCGTTGGCGGAAGCGAAACCGGGGGAATATCGGCGCATTGAGGTTGCGTCACGGAGAGTGGGCTTGAGTCTCCAGGCGCGCCGCGGCTACGTCGTGCCGGCTCAATAATTCATACGAAAATCCTTAATATCCGTGTTACCTGACTGCCGCTTCCAACTGCGACTCCATTACCTGCACAAATTGCCGCACGTCAAACTGATCCTGCTTCGGCAACAGTGATAACCGGTGCAACTCTTCCCAGTCTTCCTTCGGCACCCGGTGAAACGCCTCGACAACTTTCGGATCAAACTGCCGGCCGGCCCAATCGTCCAGTTCCTGCGCCGCTGCTTCGTACGACTTTCCGCGCCGATACACGCGATCGCTGGTGATTGCGTCGAACGCATCGGCCACCGCGAAGATACGCGCGCAGATGTCGATATCGTGTTCACGCAGTCCAAGTGGATAACCCGAGCCATCCCACTTCTCATGGTGCTGGGCCACCACGCGCGCCGCGCCCTGTAAAAACTCAATCCCGCGCAGGATCTGCTGGCCGTGCAGTGGATGCTCGCGCATGCGCACCCATTCTTCATCCGTTAGCTTCGCGGGTTTGCGCAGGATCGAATCAGGCACGCCGATCTTACCGATGTCGTGCAGTAGCGAACCGAACTCAAGCGACTTCATCTCGTCGCTGTTCAGGCCATACTCGCGGCCGAGACGCAGGCTGTAACTGACGACGCGTTCGGAGTGGCCGTGTGTTTCGGAGTCGCGCGTTTCGAGTGCTGCGGTCAGTGCTTTCAGTGTCGAGCGATACGCACCTTCGAGCGAGTTCAGCGCGCGATCCAGTTCCGCGGTTCGTTGTTCGACAAGTTCTTCGAGATGGTTTTCGTAGCGTTGCTTGGCGACGACGAGATCGTGATGTTCGAGTGCGCGCTTGACGACAGCCTCGACCTGCCGCAGATCGAATGGCTTCATCAGGTAGTCGAACGCGCCGAGACGCAAAGCGCCGATCGCGCTTTCCACGGTTTGCATGCCGCTGATCATCACGACGACCGTGTCGGGGGAGATGGCCTTCACATGTGGGATCATCTCGAGACCACTCATGCCGGGCATTGTGATGTCGCTGATTACGAGTTGGAATTCATTATCCTGGAGCAGGGCGAGCGCTTGCTCGGCTGAGCCGGCGCGAATGCAGTCGTAGTCTTCACTCAGCAAGTCGGCGAGAATTTCTGTAATTTCGATTTCGTCATCGACTATCAATATGCGGGGCGACGCAATTGTCGGCATTTGATCTCTCCTGGAACGACAGGGCAATGGGTGCTCGGGAATCGCTAAAAGCTTTCAGCCGCTTTTGTAAGGGTAGGTTCGGGGCGTTGGAGTGCCCTGCCGCAAATGGCTAAAGCATTCTAGCCTTTTATTTGGCTCGTGGCAAACAAGTTTTTACGCGGGTATTTGGGTTCGGCGAATTGGACCAATTATGGGGCTTTTTCACCGCTGTTGCGCTCTTACGGAAAGGGCCTTATGATGTCAGCCCTTCGCGCCGGAGTGGCGAAATTGGTATACGCACCAGACTCAAAATCTGGCGAGGTTCACTCCTCATGTCGGTTCGAGTCCGACCTCCGGCACCATCTCATCAGCACGGCCCATCGGTTTACTGTCCACAGCCGCCCAGCAAGAGAATTTTTGCTTCGATTTTTCCGAGCAGGAAGAAGCGCGATTTGATGTCCGTGCTCGCCTTTATGTGATTTCGAAGCAGGCGCAAAGATTGAAGCGCGTCCGGAAATCGGCAGGTCGCAATGAGTTCCTCAATGAGGAAAAGCGCAGAGCAGTTATCATTCAAATCCCCGCAATCGTCTTCAGACAGAGGCTTTGCTTGGGGTTTTAGACTATTAGTTGACTCGTGATTCATAGGCCCT
>DASUPR010000575.1:0-4414 GCA_036281015.1 Pyrinomonadaceae bacterium | reverse complement strand
CGGCCTTGCGTCGCTACCCTTTCTCATGAGCGCAAGCTGCCTGACCAGGCAGCAGCTCCCAGCCGAACAGAAAGCTCTCGATACGCTGCGCAGTATGACGCGCAACGATGTGTTGCCGTCCGAAGCCGCTGTCGTCGCGATCGAGAATCAGTTTCCACGCACGAAAACCGCCGCGCTCGCGCGTCTGATCCGCGCTCGCATCAAGCTCAATTCGAAAGATTACGCAGGCGCCGCGGCAGTGCTCGACCCCAAACTAGTCGCCGAGCACACGTCGATTGCGGATCACGCGTTGTTCATGCGCGCCGACGCGCTCGAGCAATCGGGAAATGCCGCGGAGGCGCGTGCGCTTTATCAGCAGATAATTCAGGAGTATCCGAACTCGCTACGTGCGCGTGAAGCCGCGCTTCGTGCGGCTGAGCTGTTGAATAAGACGGGTCAGACTGCGGCCGTTCCGCTGTTGCTGAAAGATTTGAGTGAGAAGAATGACGCTGCCGCGCTGCTGGCGTCTGCGAGAGCTTACGAGAAGACGTCGGACAACACGCGTGCGCTGGCGGCGTATCGGCGTCTTTATTTCTTTGCGGCGGACTCTTCTGAGAGTGCAGATGCGGCGACGGCGATCACGCGGCTTGGTTCGACCGTCTCACCTGCGTCTGCGGAAGAAGCGATAGCCCGCGCGGATCGCTTGTACGGAGCAAAGCGATTTAGCGATGCGCTCGCCGCTTACGTCGAGGCGTTCGCGAAGTTTCCGGCCACAGCCACAAATGAGAACCAGCTTCGCCGCGCGATTGCTGCCGCGAGTGCGCGTAAGACGCCCGATGCCGTGGCGGCCGTGAACAGCATTCCGTCTTCCTCAGGTGAAACAAAAGCGCAGGCGCTTTTCCATCTGGCGCAGATGTATGCACGCACGAGGCAGTGGGAACAGGCGCGTGCGACCGTCGATGAGTTGCGGCGTGTGTTTCCGGCGAGCAAATTCACGCCGATGGCTTTTGTCGAGGTTGGGGAGATTGCGAGAGAGGCGAAGAACTCGGTTGACGCAAACTATTTTTTGCGCGCGGCGGTGAACGGTTTTTCGAGTTCGATCGAGGTGGCCCAGGCGCAGTTTGACCTCGCGTGGGATGCGCACGAAGCGCGTAACTTCGCGGAATCGTCGCGCATGCTCACGGAGCATCTCGCGTACTACGCCGATAAAAATACGGACAATCGCGGGCGTTCCGGCTATTGGGCCGCGCGTGATTCCGAACGGGCCGGGAAACTCGCAGAGGCGCGTGCGCTTTACGAGGCGATGCAGGGTCGTTACGACGCGAACTGGTACGGCTATCTCGCTAAACAGCGGCTCGACGTTTTGACTCGTACAACTCCGGCGAAAACATTTCCGCCTGATTCGATCGTTGCGCGCGCTGTTGCAAACTTGCAGACGGTGACAGTCGCTGAAGAAACCGCAGACGCTGACGCCGACATGCGCATCGTCAAAGCAGACGAGCTCGACAACGTCGGTCTCGACGAGCTCGCGCTGAAAGAGTTGGCGTCCGCGAGCGAGAAGACGCCGGACAGTCCGAAAGTAAATCTCGCGATCGCGAAGATCCATCGCTCAAACGACGATAACGTCCGCGCGCTGAACACGCTGCGCCGCAGTTTTCCCGATTACTCGCAGATGAAACCCGAAGAGATGACGCGCGAGCAGTGGGACGTGTTTTACCCGCTCGCGTACTGGGACATCATCGTGCAGGAGTCGCGTGCGCGAAATCTCGATCCGTATCAAGTGGCTGGTTTGATTCGTCAGGAAACGATCTTTACGACGCGTGCGAGATCGTCGGCAGCGGCGTATGGCTTGATGCAGGTGCTGGTTCCGACCGCGAGACTGACCGCGCGAAAGTATGGCGTGAGCCGTGAGATTACGGCGGAAACGTTATACGAGCCGCGTTTAAACATTCAACTCGGGACGGCGTATCTGCGCGATCAGATCGACAAGTTTGGGCGCATCGAGTACGTGGCCGCTGCTTACAACGCTGGTCCAGGGCGGGCGGTTGCGTGGAGAGCTTCGTTGCCGCTGGAGATTGACGAGTGGGCTGAAGCGGTGCCGTTCAAAGAGACGCGTGGATACATTCAGGGCGTGGTGCGAAACCGTTTGCAGTATCTGCGGCTCTACGACGAGAAGGGTAACTGGCGTCCTGAAGTGGGCGCGCGCGCCATCGCGCCTTCGCAGGATCCGAATGTGCGCAAGCGGCGAGTGAGCGGAAGCGGCGAGGAATAAATTGCAATGGTCAGGTCGGTTCGTGTTATCCGTGTCTTTCTGTGGCTAACCCTCTGTGCCGTAGCAGTCCACGCGCAACCAGCGGCTCTCACCATCACCACTGAGCCAAACGCCATCGTCTGGATTGACGAAGTCAGACGCGGAACCACCGACGCTTCAGGCAAGCTCACGCTCAAAAAACTCGCACCCGGACGCCACACCGTGCGTGTTCGCGCCAACGGTTTTAAAGAAACAACTGCTTCATTACTGCCGGGCCGCCGCACGTTAGCGGTGAAGCTCGTTCCGACAACAGACGAGGCCGAACTGCTATTTCAAAAAGCAGAGACCGCACGCGAACAAGCTCGCGACGATGCAGCGCGAGAGAAAGCGGCTGATCTTTATCGTGAAGTGCTTAAAGTCCGCGCAGGATATCCGGCAGCTCACGTCGGGCTTGCGCGCTTGCTGCTCGACCTGAACAAGTTCAAGGAAGCGCGGGCTGAGATCGACGCGGCGCGGCGCACGCGGGCGGTGTATCCGGAAGCGTCTGCCGTCGAAGGGCGTATCTATCGCGAAGAAGCATTCGACGAAGAAGCGATTCGTTCGTTCCGGCGCGCAATTCGTGAAGGTCGCGGGTTTCAACCGGAGGCGCATGTCGGTTTAGCGCGCTTGCTTGAAGATAAGGGCGACTTCGCGGCCGCGGTGGTGGAGTTGCGCAAAGCTTTGGATCAGCTTTCCGACAGCGAACCGGTCATCTACCAGATGCTCGGCGCGGCCTATGAAAAGCTAAACAAACCGAAAGAAGCGATCGCCGCTTACGAAAAATACCTCGAGCTCGCACCCAACGGCAGTTACGCTGCCGCCCTCCGCTCCATCCTCAACCAACTAAAACGCGAAGCCGACGGCGAAGAGATCATCCCGTAATCCACAGATTACACAGATTGGTTCATTGAATCTGTGGATGAAATTTGTGTACTCTGTGGCTCGCTCGTTCGAGAAAACCACATGGCTACCCCCTCAATCTCAAAGAACCGTCACGTCTCGCAGAAGGCGAGTTCGTTCACCGAGTCCGTCATACGCGAGATGACGCGTGAGGCGCTGAAGCACGGCGCCGTCAACCTGTCGCAGGGCTTTCCTGACTTCTCCGCGCCCGAAGACATCAAGCACAAAGCGATGGAAGCGATCGCCGCGGACGTCAATCAGTACGCGATCACCTGGGGGTCGAAAGAATTTCGCGACGCGATCGCCCGCAAGACGCGCTCGTATCTCGGTCTCGAGATCGATCCCGAAACAGAAATCACCGTCACGTGCGGCTCGACCGAAGGCATGATCGCTGCGATGATGGCCAGCGTCGATCCCGGCGAAGAAGTCATAGTTTTCGAACCGTTCTACGAAAACTACGCGCCCGACGCGATCCTCTCCGACGCAAAACCACGCCACGTGCCGCTGCGAGCGCCTGACTGGAGCTTCGATCGCGACGAACTGCGCAAAACGTTCAACGAAAAAACCAAAGCCATCATTGTCTGCAACCCAAACAACCCGACCGGCAAAGTCTTCACGCAGGACGAGATGGAGTTCATCGCCGGTCTGTGCCAGGAATTCGACGCGCTCTGCTTCACCGACGAGATTTACGAACACATCCTATACCCGCGCGAAGGCGCCGACATCCGGCACATCTCGATGGCCCAGATCGACGGCATGCGCGACCGCACGGTCGTCGTGAACTCGATGTCGAAAACTTATTCAGTGACCGGCTGGCGCGTTGGCTACTGCATCGCACCGCCCGAAATCACGAGCGCCATTCGCAAGGTGCACGACTTCCTGACCGTCGGCGCAGCGGCGCCGTTGCAGGCGGCTGGCGCTTATGCGTTGTCATTGCCGCAGTCGTATTACGACACGATGCAAAGCGAGTATCGCGCGCGCCGCGATCTGTTGTTGCCGGTGCTCGAAAAGGCAGGTTTCAAAACCTACGTGCCTGACGGCGCTTACTACATCATGACCGACATCTCCGGCTTCGGCTTTCAGGACGACGTCGAGTTTACAAAACACCTGATCCGCGAGGTCGGCGTCGCCTGCGTGCCCGGTTCGAGCTTTTACAGCCAACCGTCACTGGGCCAACAGCAGGTTCGGTTCTGTTTCTGCAAGAAAGACGAAACGCTGCACGCCGCAGCCGATCGCTTATCGAAA
>DASUPR010000574.1:0-10343 GCA_036281015.1 Pyrinomonadaceae bacterium | reverse complement strand
GTCATGGCGAGTGTGAGCAGGCGTTCTGAGGTGTCTCCTCTTTATGCGTTAACCGCGCCGCTGGGTGTGGCGGTGATGTATGCTATGTTGTTCGACTCGACTATGAGGATTACCACCGGACGAGGCGTGACGTGGAAGGGCCGCAGGATTTACGAGCGGCATGGAGTTCGTCCGCCACGAGTCCGCACCACGCTGATGCTGGTGTTTCTTTTTCTGGCGATGACCCTTCCATTTAGCCCCGTAGTTAACGGCCAGAAACGCACTCGCGAAGAGTTGTTAAAAGAAGCCGGTCGTATGGTTACAGAGGCTGAGCGAAAGATAGGCGAGGCCTACAAGAAAAGCGACCGCAAGTTCGTTGTGGAGGCTGAGCGTGCCGCTACGGAAAGTTTTGTTAAGGCAATTGAGTTGTGGCGTGAGGCCGGCCACAACGCACGTCTGATCGCCGCGGTCGAAGAACTCACCCGCATTTACTCGGTGCATGGTGATTACGATAAGGCCGTCGATCGACTGAAGTTTGAGGCTAACTACTGGCTGGAGCGCGGGGACCTTGCGTTACAAATTCGGATGCTAGCTCTTTTGAGCACACGCCAGTGGCAGATGAAAAGGGACGCGGCCTCAATCGAAACGCTTGAGCAAGTGGTCGAGATGAGTCGTGGCGCTGGTCTCTATTCGTTGGAGCGCGATGCTTGGGAACAACTTGCGCTCGTGTACAAGAGGTTGGGACGTACAGGCGATGCTGAAACAGCCCAGGCAAAAGCCAAAGAGCTGCGGGCCATAAAGGAACGTGCTCCCGAAATCAAGCCAGGTAAGCCCGAGCCGATAACGATCCCGGCCCAATGGGTTGACCTGCCCTCAGCGCCAATGGCCGCCGAGTATCGCGAAGTCAATGGTGTAAATCACGCGGTGCTAGTTAATAGATCTTCGCAGGGAATTTCGGGGATGACGTTCGGGTGCGTAGTGCTTGAAGATAATAATAAGACACGTGTGCTATACAGCCTTACGGGAGTTGGCATCACCCATGGAGGAGTGAGACCCGGGTTTTACTACCAGCCCTTCGCGGGTTTGAATGGTCCATTGAACCGTTGGACCGACGAAAAGATGGGCTGCGAGGGACCGGCCAAAATGGCGTTAATAGAAGTCCTATTCGAAGATCGTTCAGGCTGGAAAGCGGACGGCGCCGATTGGGTAGTTCGCTGACTGTGCGTGTTTAGCGCAGGCGCTTTTCTTCAAGCGGCTCGAATGAGCGCGTCGTGTTCTCGGTAACACTTGTTATCGGTATCGGTTCCATCCTCGGCGACTCGAGTTCGCGGGTGGCGTGACCCGGCTGGATCGTGTCGTGGCCCGGTTGCATCGTTAGCCTGCCGTCTTTCGAACTGCGCATCAGGCTGATTGCGCCAAACAGGCTGAAGCCGAAGTTGATGAGGAAGACGATCGTACTCAGTATCACGTAACCGATTACAACCAGATCGCGAAACCCAACCTTCGTCAGTAACACCGCCCCGCCGATAACAAAGGCCAGACCAAACACACTGATCCAGAACAAACCGTCGAGATACTCATCAAGACGCTTTTCCGCCGGTGTCTTCTCCAGACTCACATTGCCGGCCGGCGCCAGCTGCGTCCCACATCGGTTACAGTATTTTGTTTGGTGAGCAAGAGCGCTCCCACAAGTCTGGCAGTACATGTGCGATTCTCCGGGACGTAGTACGTCAAAGTGTTCGGAAAGGTTTGTTTTGGTATATTCGCACCAACCTAAGTAATAATGACCCGGATGTTATCAATGCTTTTATCCCTGGCCCGAGGGCTCCTTATTATCCTTCTCCTCAGCCTCAATATCTATGCTCAGGCTCCGCCCGCGGCCTCGTTATCGGAGTTTGACGATCTCGCAAACACGCTCGTGACGCTCAAGTCTCCGGAAGAGCGCGAGCAGTTGCTGTCCAAAAACCGCGCCTTGATGACGCCCAATCTGCGTAAAGCCTTAATCCGGCACGGCAACTCTCAATTGCTCGCCGGACGCTATTCGACTGCCTTCGAGATTTATGGAGTCGCGCAAAACGTCGCCGAACAAATCGGCGATAAGGAAGGCGTTGCGACCGCGTGGTTGGACATCGGCACGGTCTATTATTTTCAAGCCAACTATCCGGCGGCATTGGAGCACTACAAGAAAGCGCGCGACCTCTTCACGGAGGTCACGAACCATTATGAGTCGGCGAAAGCACTCTCCGGTGTCGCGCTGATTTACAAAGAGCAGCGTCGTGAAACAGAAGCACTCGCGACGCTGGAGCAGGTTTTGCGGGAGTTTACATCGCTCGGCGACATGGAAGAGACCGCCAACACGCTGAACATGATCGGCACGATTTACTATGGCCAGGGAAAGTATTCGGCGGCCGCCGACGCTTTCCGGAAGAGTAGTGAAACGAACAGCAACGTTGATTCCATCGTGCGCCTGGCTGACGTCCTGTACATGCAAGGCGACTACTCACAAGCGCTGACGTTCTACAAACAGTCTCTCGGGCGTGTTAACAGAACAGAGATCGGCGCCCTCGTCGCCTCGCTGAATGGCGTGGCAAACTCGGCTTACTATTCAGGTAATTACGACGAAGCGCTTGCGCACTATCAGCGAAGTGCCGAGATTCAAAAGACACAGCCGGATAAAGTCGGGCTCATCAACGCACTCCGCGGCATCGGAAACGTGCACCGGGTCCGTGGCGATTACGGCGCTGCACTCGAGAGCTATTTCAGCGCGCTTAGCCTCACGGAACAAATCAAAGCTCCGCTCGGTAACATGTTGGGAAGTATCGGCCTGGTGAGAGCGCTGCAGGGAGACTACCCGCGCGCGCTCGAGTACTACGGCAAGGCGCTGAAAGAGTTCAAAACCGATTCAAACAAGATCGAGACGGCTCGCGTTCTGACTCTGATCGGAAATGTTTACTACAGGCAGGGCCAGTACGATTCCGCGCTTCTTTCCTACCGGCAAGCTTTGACGGTCCGCGAAGAAATGGACGACAAGTCAGCTCAGGGTGACATCTTCGCCGGCATCGGTTCGACACTCCTGCGGCAGAAGAATTATTCCGAAGCGCTCGACAATTTCCAAAAAGCGCTTGGGTTATTCAAGACGGTTAATAATCAGGAAAAAGTCGCGGACGTTTTGACGCGAGTGTCTGAAGCGCTTCTGCTGCAAAACGATCATGCACGAGCGCTGAGCGCTGCCGAGAGTGCGGTGACGATCGCGACCCAGACCGGAAACAGTGAGATCCTTTGGTTCGCACGGATGTTGACGGGCAAGGCCCATGCGAGGTTGGAACGTGAACCACAAGCTTACAACGCTTTCACCGGCGCAATCTCGACAGTTGAGGCGTTGAGGGAGGAAGCTTCGGGCGCCGGAATCGGCGATCACAGCCGGTCACTGGCGTATCTGTCGGCAATCGATTTTTTAATCGATCAGCGTCGGCCGAGTGAGGCTTTTCATTATGCGGAACGCGCGAAGATACAGTTCCTGATCGATCTGCTGAAGAACAACAACGCCGTTCCTTACAAAGGACTTTCACCTGACCAGCGACGCGAAGAGCAACGTCTGGCTGGTGAGATCGCGTCGCTTGAAATCCAACTGGCACGCGAGAGAGATCAGCGTTTTCAGAGTGAAGCGCGTCGATTGGAGTTGCGGAATAGACTACAAAAGACCCGCGCGGCTTATGCCGCCTTCCGCCAGAAGTCATTCGCGACAAATCCCGGTTTGAAGATCAACCGCGGCGAGCTCACGCCGCTGAAACTCGAAGACGTCAGTTCGTTGATACCTGATACGTCTACGGCACTCCTCGAATACACGATCACCGAGAGCAACACGTACCTGTTCGTCCTGACGCTGGACAAGACTGCGGCTAGATCGCGCCGAACTGAGATCAACCTGAAAGTTTACCCGCTGGAAATCAAACGCGATGAGCTTGCCTTGAGAGTGCGCCACTTTCAGCAACTACTCAGTTCACGCGCCGACAACTTTCACGAGCAAGCGCGCGAGCTTTACGAATTGCTGGTGAAGCCGGCCGAGGGTCAAATCGGGCTCAAGACGAAGCTGGTCGTCGTGCCCGATGGAGTACTTTGGCATTTGCCGTTCGAGGCATTACAGCCTGCGGAAGATCTCTACGTAGTGGACCACATGCAAGTGTCTTACGCGCCGTCTTTATCCGCTTTGCGTGAAATGCGAAAGCAGCGTCTGCCGGTTGGGCGTCTGAATTCGTTGTTGGTCGCGTACGGGAATCCGGAATTATCGACGACCTTCAAGACACGATTCGCGCTTGCTTACGCCGGTATAAAACTGGAACCGTCCGCTGAGAACGAAGAAGAGCTCAAACGCATAGCGGCGAGCTACGGCACGAATCGCCTCTACGTTGGTCCACAAGCGAGTGAAGAACAAATCAAGTCGGATACGTCGCGCGCGCGGATCGTGCATTTTGCTGGTCCGGTGGTGCTGGATGACACGAGCCCGATGTCGTCGTTCATGGGACTTTCGTCTGCGACCAATCAACAAGACGGTTTTCTTCAGTTGCGTGAGATCATGGATCTGCAAAGTACTGCTGAACTGGTCGTTGCGCCAAAAGGCCAGACGGGCGCAGGGTTCAGTGGAGACGCGGCGGTTGGATTTTCCTGGGCGTGGTTTGTCAGCGGCACTCCCGCGACATTGGTGAGTCGTTGGGAAGTTGAATCCCCAGGGTTATCGCAGTTTCTTACTAAATTCTATTCTTCCATCAGGCCGGCAGGCCGTGCCCCGGTTTCCCAAACCCGTGCGCTACGTCAAAGCTTACTGGCAATCAGGCGTTCACCAGATCATCAACACCCTTACTACTGGGCCAACTTTGCGATGATCGGCGACGCGCGCTGACCACCGCACAAAAAACCTACTCAAAACACGAAAACCGATCTATTATCGGCCATCCTAAACTCTCTCCCTGATTAGTAGACGGTACTCTCCCGTACAGCCGCGCCTTGTCCGCGGTAGTCGATACCACAATCGAGGAGGTGCTATGAAATTCGTCCCGACACGCTCAAAGCTCTCTCTCCTTTTCCTGATCGTATTCCTGGCCGCGGCTGCGTTTTTGATCACGCCTGCGCTGCCGCAGACACGTGAACGAACCGTTGGGCCAAGCCGCGCCGAAGCGAACATCAAAGTCGCGGAGGTAATCAAAACCGACGTCGATCTCGTCACCGTCGATGCTCTCGTGCTTCAGAAAAACACCGCGCGCGTTATGGGTGGCCTGACGCAGGCAGACTTCGTGGTCTCCGAGGATGGTAAAAACCAGACGATCACACACTTCAGTCAGGACAGTCTGCCGCTGTCCGTGTTGCTGCTCATCGATCGAGGCGGTTGTCTGGATCCGTTTGGCGAGGAAGTCAGGACCGCGGCGAGAGACGCGGTGTTACGTCTGAAGTCGAGCGATGAAGTCGCGGTGATGACTTATCACGATCGTGCGGAGCTGCGACAAGAGTTCACACGCGACCGGCGGGCCGTCGATCAGGCTTTACGCTACGTGCCGCCGCACGACGAACGTGCGGATCATTGTCTGAACATCGCGCTCGACAAGGCTGCGAACTACATGATGAACGCAGCCAATCCAAACGGCCGTCGCGTGATCATCCTGATCACGGCTGTCACCCGAAATTGGGATTGCCGCGGTGGCCCGTCAAACAAGGCAGCGGTCCACTCCGTTTTCGAATCCGGCAGCGTTGTTTGCGGCATAGTTCCAAAAACACCGGAACAGATGGCCGAGAACGGCATGATGCGTTGGGCCACTCGCCTGGGCCGAATTGCGGGTGCGAGTTATCTCGACATTCAAAAACTCGCCGACGACACGGGTGGCGAAATCATGCACGACCACCCCGACGAACTGGACCGTTCCTTCGTCACGCTCATCACGCACCTGCGCACGCGCTACAGCCTCTCGTTTGTTTCCACAAACAAGGCCCGCGATGGAAAAGTGCGAAAGCTGAAAATTGACGTGGCGAACAACGTCGAGAAGTCGCGGGGCAAGCTCGTGGTGAAAGCCCGGAAGAGTTACGTGGCTCCGAAGAGTTGAAAATCCAGGGCTCGGGTGAACATTCCTGCCGCCGAGATCGTTTAGAGCACTGTCCCTTTCGGCGCAAGGAGTATGCACCCCAACAAACTGGAAACAACCTCGGCTCCGAAGCCTGGCCGCCAGCAACTCAATAAGCTCAAACTGTCTGATCTGACCTTGGTCGAAACGCGGCACACTCATTACGACGTGCCTCCTCACGTTCACGACTCGGCCAGTATTTGTTTGACTTTGGCAGGCAGGGGGATGGAGATCATCAATGGCACTCGCATCGTCGAACAACCGGGTTGCGTGATCTTTCGCGCTCCCCAACTCGTGCATGCCAATCGATATGGCGCCGTTGCTCACCGCGGGTTCATGATCGAGCTGGAGAACAAATGGCTCGCCTCATGCCGTCACATCGCGAGCGTCTTTGAGGGTCACAGGTGTTTTGCGGGCGGTCCTGTTGCCGCGCTCGCCTTGCGCATCTATCACGAGTCCAGAATCAAGGACGGCGTGGCGCCGGTTATCGTCGAAGGATTGATGTTGGAGCTGCTCGGACACGCTTCACGATCCTTGATCAAAATGCCCGTTCATCCGCCGGCCTGGTTGACGCAGGCACGCGACCTGCTGCACGCGCAGTTCAACGACGCCCTCAACCTGGTCGACGTTGCGAGCACGGTTGGAGTTCATCCGACGCATCTCGCACGAACGTTCAAGAAGCATTACCGGACGACCATCGGCGGGTACCTGCGGCGGCTTCGCCTTGACTGGGCCACGCGCCAACTGTCTGAAACCGAAGTTTCGATTGCCGAGATTGCGTTGGCGGCAGGTTTCTACGATCAGAGTCATTTCAGTCATTTGTTCAAGCAACACACCGGGTTCACTCCCACCGAGTTCCGAACCGCACAACATAAACGCTAAGCACATACACGCGCGCTAGCCGTCTCCAATACGTCCGCACCTCCGTTCGGGTATCAATTCGCGTAACGAATTGGTTTCAGGGGGTTTGGAGATGTCTCTTTGGACCAGCAGTCTAATCAGTCTCTTGTTGTTACTGCAATCTGCCCATGTCCATGCCCAACAGGCAAACGAAGACGAGCAACCGGCTCTCGAAAAAGAGGTCGCCGCAGGGGGCGAGGACGTGCCGAGCCGTTTAGTGATCAAAAACTGGGAGCTAAACCGGGCCTACTCTGACGTATTCAAAATCCTTAGTCGCCCGAACACGTGTAGCAATTTCTATGGTGGACCACGCGCAGCCACGACGGTGCTCAACGACTTCCTGCCGAAGGTAAAGCCGCGGCGGCTCGTGCGTGAAGTGTCGTTTCAGATGTCGGGAAAGCCGCGTGTGATCCACAACCCTGAAGTAAAAGCCACTTATCGGCTCTTCGATACCGCGATGGTTAACAGTCACGGCTCGTTTTATCAACGCCGGTTTGAACCGTTTCGCAAATTTCCCTCGGACGTCGGTGATTTTATGCCAGGCACACGACAGGCGCGGGCATTGATCCTGTTACACGAACTGGGCCATCTGATTCAGGGTGAGAATGGAACTTGGCTCATTCCGGACGACGGCCGCGACGGCTCGCAAAGCAACCGAAATACGTTGCGGGTCCAGGAAGCGTGTCGCGCGCAATTAGAAGCGCTGAAGAATTAATTCGCGGCAACCCAACCGCTCGCCGACACAAACTGTTTCTTCTCCGCATCGATCGTGATCACGTAAGCGCCGGCGGCGCCGACGCGACGGTTCGGACCGAAGATGAGCTTCGGCGTAAACCCGGTTTCGTATTCGTAGAGACTCTCCAACGCCGTGATCAGTTGTTCGCGGCTCAGGTCCGCGCCCGCGCGCTTGAGGGCCTCGACAAAAATCTTCGCCGCGGCAAGCGCCGCGAGTTGTGCGGCAGTGTGTTTCCTTTGCAGCTTGTGCTTCTCCATCAACGCGGTATATTCCGCGACGCCGTCGGCTTTAACGTCGCCGGGCACCGTCGGAAACGAAAGAAAGACCTTCTTCGAAAAAGACACGGGAAGGCTGGTGGCCAACTCTCCCGTCGTAAAGACACCCAGCGAGAAGACATAAGGCGTCCACTGCAATGCGTTTGCCGCTTGTATGAAGGTGTCGACTTCGCTATGCGTGCCGAAGATGAACACCGCCGTCGTGCCGTCGGTCTTTAACTGTTGCGCGAGCTTGTTTGCGTCGAAACTGCCACTCGCGTACGGCACCTTCACAACCTCATTCGGGGCCGCTTGTTTCGCGCGTTCAAACGCGGCTTCACCAGCGGCCGTAGACAATTCTGTCGTCGGGAAGAGAATCGCGGACTTTTGTTTCTTCAACCCAAACTGCTGATCGGCAAAGTTGACCAGCGCGCTCGCTTGTTCATTCATTCCGGGCAGCAAATAAAAGACGTAACGATTCGGCGGCTGTTCGACTTGCGGCAGCAGTGTCGCCGGTCCGATGAAGGGAATCTCCTCTTCGCGTGCGAGTGTCGAGATCTGTTTGTCGGCGCCCGCGCTCAAGCCGCCGACGAATGCGAAGACCTGGTTTTGCGTGATCATCGAGCGCAGTCCCGCCGTAGTGTCCGTTGCGCTCGTTTCGGTGAAGTGGAGTTTTATCTTACGGTTGTAAATTCCGCCTTGCGCGTTGAGTTCGTCGAAGTAAGCAGTGATGACCTGACGTATCGCTTGCCCGGTTTCGGCGAGAGCCGGATTTGTTGGCAGTGGCACACCGACTTCAATGCTTTCAGCCGTCAGACCCGGATCACGATCAAACTCGAGCCGCTTGATGTACGCGATGAGGTCGTTCATGTCCTCGATGGACAAACGGTAACGCGGCATCGCGACGACCAGGTTATTACCCGCCGGATCGACTCCACGCACCACGGCCATTGCGAAAGACGACTCGGTGAATGGACCATGTTTGCGCCCGTTCGGATGCGTGTGGCCGTAGGGCTTGATCAGATTGTTCCACGTGAGATTTCCCGCGGTGACGCCGCCTTCCGTTTTGCCCTCACCGCGGCGGCCGTGACAGCCCGCGCAATTCACCGTGCTCGCGGGAACGTCCACGTCTCCGATCATCGCCGTGACTTCGCGCTTACTCGAAGTCTCGCCTCTGAAATAGATCGCCCGCCCGCGTCGCTCGGCCGGCGTCAAAGGGCGTTCCTGTGACGGCGACTCACCGTTAGGTTTTTGTTGGGTTTGACCCGAAGCAGTTGCTGAAACGTACAACGCTGCAAGCAGCGACAAGGCGCAGAAAATGGTCAGTAGCTTTAGTGTTTGAAAACGCACGATTCACTTAATTATTCCCTAACTTCAATCCAGGCTATGTGTGGAGGAGTCCAGTGTATGTCACAGTTCAGTTCATTCCGTATATTGTCCATAACGGTTGTCAATAACGGGGAGAACCTGACCTGTTCCTGTGTTTCATAATGCGTGTCAAAGACGTCCGGGAGATTTCTTGCAATGCCCAGGTACATACTTTGATCGTCAACTCTCGTCAGTACTATACAAGCACCGGAGAAAAACATCATGTCCGCCCAAGCCGGTGCTACGGCATTAAGTAGCCAGATGAACTTGATCAGATCGATGTGCGGAAGACGTTTCTGGTCGACAACAACACGGTAATCAACGAGAAACGGCAGCGGACCCATCACACTTTGCATGAAGGTGGTCACGAGGGGACCCAGAAGATGGCATATCGCCGTGTTATCGACAACGCTGCTTTCCGGCAAGAAGGACAGAAACTCATCCGTCGGAAGGCTTAACAATAAGTTCTCTGTTTCTTCGGGTTCCAGATTGTCCAAATAGACTGGCTCGTCCCAAGTCTCACCCATCATCTGCTGCAATCGCTGAGTATAGAAATCGGGCTCGTGAACTTCAAACGAGTGTTTGGCGCCGAGGAAACTAAACTCGCGATCTCGCCCCGCAAGTAGTACTTGTGCTGTGTAAGAACCCGTTCGCAACTCGTCCGTAGTGTTAACAATTGTCCCGTGGTAGTAGGGGTAATAGCTTCTGCCAGATTGTAAAGGCCTTAAAGGTATCAATTCCTTCGTTAATACCCGCTCTCCGTTCGCACTGGAAATGCTCACATAAGGCGGACCGTGCCACGCCTGCGGGTAACGAACCAGCACCTTGAATGGTTCGCCAACCGCCAGGGAATGCTTGTTGAAGTATGCTAACGGATCGTTGCTGACCCAGGAGAATCGCGGGTCGTAGCTCAGTCTTTCAACTGCATCAGACAAATCCATCACGCACCATTCTTTCTCTACGCGATATATTGTTTGACTAGATCAACCACGCGTTTGT
>DASUPR010000573.1:0-5661 GCA_036281015.1 Pyrinomonadaceae bacterium | reverse complement strand
AAACAGCGCGCGCGTTCCCCCGACCGTCTCCGGCGGAACTACGGTGAACCGTTCGTCTGACGCATCGAGCCCCGCGATCAGATCGTTGCTGAAAATCGAAAGCTCGACTCCAAGCGCGCGCAACGCATCGACGACGCCCTTGATGTGACTCGCTGCGCCGCCGGCTTGCGTGCCTGGTCCAGGCGTCGCGCGCACATACACAACTCGCGGCGAGCCTGACTCGCGTGCGCGAACGTGAAGACGCTGTTCAAACGTCTTCACCGCGCCTTCGAGCCGGTACAACTCGCGGCGCGATTGCGCCATATCGACGACGCCGCTAACGGCCTCGCCACCCAACCGGAACGGCGCGCCCGCGATCAGATCGCCACGCGTTCTGCGCACCCATCCGTTATGACTGTCGATCATGATCACTTCGCGCGCACCGGCGAGTGCGCCGAAGAGCATGAACAGGTGCTGCCCGCGTTGCCACGCAAGCCGCTCAGTCGCGATCGCAAACACGTCAGGGCGGCGCGCGCGCAACAACGACAGCCGCTGACTCAAACTTCCGGTTTCAAATTCACCGCGCGAGATCGTTTCAACTGACGCTTGCGGATAGAGCTCAACAACTTTGGCGTGACAACGCGCGGAGTCGCCACTGAGCGCGAGCAGCACGATTTTCATCCACGCAAACTCCCGCGCGCCGTCGCCATCACCGACCGGCGCGTAGTCGCGAAGAAATAGAACGCCACCAGCGCAAAGATCAACGCGTAACTCACGGTGGAAGCAATCGCAGCCCCGTATGCGCCCAACTGCGGCACGAGCGCAAACACAAGCACCAGGTTCACGAGCAGCGTCACGATCCAGTAAACGGGAATCGTACGCGGCAGACCCAGGGCGCTGAAATGCTGGACCAGCACCGACTCGAGTCCGATGAGATACACACCCGGCAGAAGAATCAACAACAACGTGGTCGCTTCCGAGAAAGCCGCTCCATACACTAGCGGCAACAGGAAACTCACCGGCACTGCGGCAAGACAACAAACGAGCATAATCAGCGCCGTGTGTTTAGTGACCTGCCACGTGGTCTCGCCATGCGCGTCCTGCTCGGCGGTCACACGCGGAAACAACAGCGTCGCGATCACGCTCGGCAGCAACATCAACAGCATTCCAAACTGCGCCGCCACACTGTAAACACCGGCTTCCTCCGGAGTGCGAAAGTGATTCACGACCAGCAGGTCCGCGCGAAAAATGATCGCGCCCGCAAGCGTCGAGATGTGAAACTTGAGTCCATACGTAATCATGCGCCGCAGTAACGCCGCATCCGCGCGCCACCTGGATTCGACGAGCTTCTTTCCAGCGGCAACAAGCAGCACGACAACCACGAGACTGACCAAGACGCTCGTGATCGTGTTCAGCGTCACCAGCACGTCAAGGCCCTGGCGCAACAGAATAAGGACCAGTAGCGCATTGACCAAAAGAAACGACTGGCCCACGAGGTCCAGCAGGTTGAACTCGCGCAGCTTTCCCAGCGCGAGAAGAATGTTGAGGCCGATCAGTGTGACTAACAGGAAAGGGATTTGCACGGCCGCGATCCGGATCAGTTCCGTGGGGACGAAGCCAAACCAATCGGGACGAATCGATGCAAGACCACTAAGCGCGACCGCCAAAACGGAACCGATTACTACTGCGAAGAGTAAAGAGTTGATCGTTGCAGCGCGAAAATGGGTGCGGTCCTTCGCGATGAAGTACGTGTTCGAAGAAGGCAAGCCGAAGCTCCCCAGTTGCACGATCGTCGCCACGGCAACGTTGACGACCGCGAGTTCGCCGACGCCTTTCGCGCCCAACCAGTGCGCGACGATGATTCCCGCCGCGACGCTGTTGACGATCATCAGCAGCCGCGTGGCGAGCGTCCACGCGACGTCGGCTGAAAACTTTCGATCCTTCACGGGCGGTCGATCCACCTCTCGTACCACAAGCTCAGATTCAAAAGCGCCCACAAATGAAAGCCCCAGTCTTTACCCCCGCTGCGGTGCTCCTCCAACATTCGCGCGACGAACCCGTAATCCAACAAGTCTCGTTTTCGCATGCTCGAGTTCATCAGGCGCTCATCAAACAACGCGCGTAAATCCCTTCCGCGGAACCACTCGCGCACCGGCGCGCCAAAACCACGCTTCGGCTCGTAAAGCAGGTCGTGCGGGAGAATGTCCTCGAGCGCGCGCTTCAAAATGTGCTTACCCGTCGTGCCCTCGACTTTCAACGAACGCGGTAACCCGAGCGCGTATTCAACCAGATGATGGTCCAAAAACGGCACACGCGCCTCAACGCTCGTCGCCATCGTGATCTTGTCGACGCGCATCAGCAAAAGCTCCGGCAAGCGCAGTTTCAATTCCAGGTACGTCATGCGCGCGAGAAAATCCGAGTCGGGCCGTTCCTGCTCGATCTGTTTCAAGTACGGCTCAACCACGCGCAACGACGACAGACCATTCATTCGCTGCCGCAGCGACTGTGACAACACACGCGGCTTGAACGTCTCATCGTAAACAACTGCGCCGCCCCAAAACAGCGGCTCATCAGCACCCAACCGCCGGATCAATTCAATCGCCGCGCGCTTTCGGCCAGTCGCTTCCAACGCCGGCCGCGACAAACTCGATAACGCCCGTCGCAACACAAGCGGCAACGTCTCCGCATGGCGCCAGAAATTCTCATAAATTCTCAAGTGGCGCACGTAATTATCGTAACCGCTGAAAATTTCATCAGATCCCTCGCCAACCTGGACCACGATCGTTCCCGAGTCACGCGCCAACTGCGAAACGTAGTAAAGCGGCACGCAAACGGGATCGGCGATCGGTTCGTCCTGGTGGAACACGAGCCGCGGCAGAAACTCCTGCATCTCCTTTTCGGAGATGATCACCTCGTGATGGTTGGTGCCAAACTGATCGGCGATGCGCCGCGCGGACTGAAGCTCGTTCAGATACTCCGCGTCGCTGAAACCGACGGTGAACGTTTCCACCGGCCGCGACATCAGTTCGGACATCAACGCAACGTTTGCCGACGAATCAACGCCGCCCGAGAGAAACACACCAAACGGCACGTCAGACATCATGCGTTTGCGGATCGAATCGCGCAGCAATCGTAGGATCTCCGCGCGGTGTTCACTTTCGTCGCGAATCGCGGGTTTCGCCGGAGGCAGTGCGTCCCAGTATTGCCGGATGTTGAGTGTGCCGTCGCGTTTGACTGTCAGCACGTGGCCTGCGGGAAGTTTTTGAATGTCGCGAAAGAGCGTTGTGGGCGCGGGCGTCGTGAGGAAAGTCAGATAGTGATAGAGGGATTGCTCGTCGATGTCGGGCGTAACCGCGGGGTGTTGCAGGATCGCTTTGATCTCGGACGCGAAAATGAAGCGGCCGTCTTTGTGATAGAAGTAGAGCGGTTTGACGCCGATGCGATCGCGGACGAGCACGAGTTGTTGCTGCCGCGCATCCCACAGCGCGATGGCGTAGTCGCCTTCGATCTCGTGAATGAAGTCGAGGCCGCGTTCTTCGTAGAGATGGATGATCGTTTCGGAGTCGGTGCGTGAGGCGTACTTGTGACCGCGCGCTTCGAGATTCTCACGCAGCGTCGCGTGGTTGTAGATCTCGCCGTTGAAGACGAGCCACGTGCTTTCGTCACAGCCGTGCATCGGCTGATGTCCAGCTGCCGAAAGATCGATGATGGACAAACGACGGAAGCCGAAGCCACCCCGCCTGTCGTCAAAGATCAACTCGCCGGAATCGTCCGGACCGCGATGCGTCATCTCATCGCGCATTCGCGCGATGAGCGAAGGCTCTATTCGTCCTTCGCGTGCGCCGTACTCCCAAACTCCGCAGATTCCGCACATTAGTCAGTCAGAAAAAGTTTCCAGCTTAGTTTGCCGGGCCGGCCGCTGATACGCCAGCACGCAGACACCGAGTCGATCAGTTCGCCGTAGTTGCGCGAAACGTGTTGGTTCACGAGCGAAGGCGCTTCATTTAAAGATAGCGAACGCACTACCAACCCGGAATCGTGCTTTTTATCCCGGGCTTCGATCTCCGCTCCTCTGACTTCAAACTGCAAACCGTTGGCGAAATGGAACCACGTCTCAAACTCGTGCTCTCCAGCACCAAAAAACTCGTCTTCAATCAACCACGAACATTCTTTCTTGTTGAACGTCACAGTCCTGCGGTGAGTCACCGGAGAGCTTAGCCGCCGGTAGCCATAATGCTCCGCGACAACCTTGTCATAGTTCTCGTTCGACTGCCATTCGAGCACGCGTGGCTGCGCTTCGTTGCCGATTACAAAAGGCGAATTGACGTCGGTCGTGTTCTGTTCTACGCCGTCGATCTTGACGGTTGAATGATAGGCGGTTGAACGAAACGCGTGACGCATTTCGAGATTAGCAGTGTAGACGTAAGTTCCCGGATCGACGATGAACGCGCGGCCGCAGGCGGAGACTTCGATGCTCAACGCGTCGTTGTGACCGTGTGAACCGCGTCCGTTGATTCCCGCGCCGCTCGCGTTGAAGCAGAGGTAACAGTCGCTGTGACGCATGATGTAAATACCGGCGTCGGGAAAGGCTTTCGAGGTCTCTTGCGGGTACATGAGATCGGGAGCGTTTAGGACCTCAGCGCCGATGTCCAACACGTAAGCGTGATCGTCAGCGTTGTATTCGCGAAACGGCAGCACCTGGCCGCCGTCTGTGTCGCCTATGAGCGGCGCGAGTCCGTCGGGTCGAATGTAAGCTTTGACGTATTCGAGCATCTGGCGCAGCTTGCGCCAGTATCTCGCGTCGATCTCTCGTCCGTTGTCGCGGCACAACATGAACGAGTAGAGGAACAACTCCAGCACAAAGCGATGGTATCCGGTCGAAGATTCATAATCCGCGCCGTCCGCCAGAACCTGCTTATCCATCTCCCGCAGCAGTTCCGTGAGGCCGAATGTTTTCCATGATTCCGCTTCCTTCAACTCGGGCAGCAGAATGCCGAGCCACAGCAGTCCGGTGACGTCGGAAAGATAATGATTGCTCGTGGCAATGTACGAGAACTCGAGATTGTTTTGTATGTAGCGGCCGTGCTGTTGCAACAGGTGCAGAACAAACTGGAGAGCTTCAGCGTCGAGTTGCGGTGAACTGCGGAAGCGATCGAAGGCGACGAGAATGTTCATCGCGCGCAAGGCAACTTCCATTGCGCAGGTCCAGTTTGGACCACGCCCGTACGGGTTTTGTTCGTTCCAGCTTCGTAATTGACTTACGAATTCAGCGGGGTCGTCCAGGCGCAGCAAATGGCCCAGACGGTTCTTTTCCCACACGACGCGGATGTCGGAGCCGTCGGAACGGAACAATTTGATATCGCGGTGGTAGTCGAGCGGCCACAGATAGTTCGACAGAGGGTCCCGCCGCCAGTCAGTCTCGGTACAGGGATCTAAAACCGAATGAAAAGAAAGTCCAATTTGTTTTCTGTGCTGGAAGTGACTTAGTAACTCCGCCTCACTCATTTGTGTGAACGGTGGCGCTAAGGATAGCGGATGCTTTTTGTCGAGCATTGCTCGTTCGCGACGGCTCGACGCCGCGACGCGGCTGCGGCGGATTGCTTCGCGCGCAGCGGTGGTTAGTTTTACTTCGCCGCGAAGAGCACGTCTGAGTTTTTGCGTGACGGACATCGAGCGGTGTTA
>DASUPR010000572.1:0-14738 GCA_036281015.1 Pyrinomonadaceae bacterium | reverse complement strand
CTTCAGCATCACCGCGTTCACGAGCGTGAAGATCGCGGTGTTTGCGCCGATGCCGAGCGCGAGCGTAAGCACCGCGATCGCAGCGAAACCCTTGCGTTTGATCAGTCCTCTAAAACCGTAGCGAATGTCTTTAAGTAGTGTTTCCATAAGGCTTTACTCATACCGAAGCGCTTCAAGCGGATCGACTTTCGTTGCGCGGCGCGCCGGCAGGTAACAAGCGAGAAACGCCGCCGCCAGCAAACACACCGACACGACACTGAACGTGAGTGGATCAGTTGATTCCACTCCGTACAACAAGTTCGAGACGAAACGAGTCAACGCCCACGACGCAACGAGGCCGATCGCCAAACCGAGAACTGCGAGCCTCATCCCGTTTAAAACAACCATCCTCAACACGTCGGTCTTGCGCGCGCCGAGCGCCATGCGAATCCCGATCTCCTGCGTGCGCTGCGTTACAGCAAAAGCCATCACGCCGTAGATCCCGATCGACGCCAGCAACAACGCCACGGCTGCAAAAACTCCAATCATCACTGAGTTGAATTGCTGAAGCCCGACTGACAGCGAACGCACTTCCTGCATCGTGCGCACGTCAGCGACCGGCTGGTCCTTGTCGATGGCCCAAACTTCTTGCCTAATCGAACCCGCGAGCGACGCAGGATCGACAGTCGTTCTCGCAACGATCACCATCGATCGCCACACGTCCTGCGCGTAAGGCAGGTAGTATTCGGGATCGACCTCGGCAGTAAGCTCGTGCCTGACGTCTTTGATTACGCCGACAACCTCCATCCACGGCGCGTTCTCGATTGGAGCTTGAAGACGAATGCGTTTGCCGATTGCGTCCTGTCCCGGCCAGTGCTTCCGCGCGAGTGTTTCGTTCACGATAACGACTGGCGGCGCGCCGGTTTTGTCCTGCTCCGTAAATGCGCGTCCTTTGAGGACGGGAATCTGCATCGTCGCGAAGTAATCGGCAGTACACACGCGATACCGGCCGATGTTTTCATTACCGGGCGCGGGCTCCGCTTCGCCTTCAACCAGGTAAGCATCCGACGCGTTTGAGCCGCCGAGCGGGAGAAAGTTCACCGCCGCAGCCGACTGAACACCCGGCTCCGCTTTAACACGTTGGACCAGATCGGTATAAAAAGCGCCGGCCTGTTGCTCGTCCTTGTATTTCGTCGACGGCAGGATCAGATTCATCGTCAACACGTTGTCAGGATTGAAACCGGGATCGGTATTGAACAACGTCATGAAGCTGCGAAAGAAAAGTCCGGCGCCGACGAGCAGAACCAACGACAATGCAACTTCAGCAACCACGAGCGAACTTCGCAGCCGATGTGAACGGCCGGAAGTTTGCCGGCTGCCTTCCTTCATCGCGTCGTTGAGATTCGGTTTCGAGACTTGCAGGGCCGGTGCGAGACCAAACAGCAGACCGCTGAGCAGTGAGAGCGCGACCGTAAAGAGCAGCACAGTGAGATTGATTCCGAGCTGATCCCAACCGGGAGCAAACTTTGCGGCGTCACCGGGGTTCGCCGCGCGCAAAGCTTCAATGCCCCAGACCGCGATCAGAATTCCCAGCGCGCCGCCAAGCAAAGCAACGATCGAACTCTCGGTCAGCAGTTGGCGAATGATGCGCCAGCGGCTCGCGCCCAAAGCGGCGCGCAACGCGATCTCTTTCTGCCGTCCACTCGCGCGCGCCAGCATCAGGTTCGCGACGTTCGCGCAGGCAATCAGCAGAACAAAACCAACCGCAGCCATCCCCATCCATATTCCGAGCTCGTACTTGCGCACCGTGTCGGCAACGATCGGAAAGACACTCGCGCGCGAGCCGGTGTTTGTTTCGGGATACTGTTGCTCGAGACGCGCCGTGATGTTGTCGATGTCGGCCTGCGCGCTTTGGACCGACGCGCCGGGTTTTAAACGTCCGACCACGTAGTAGGTGTTGAACTGCCGATTGGCCGCGATTCCGGGCGTGATTGCGATCGGACTGTAGAGCTCGGCGTTCGACGGGTATTTGAATTTTTCCGGCATCACGCCAACGATGGTGCGCGCGACGCCGTCGAGCGTGATCGTCTTGCCGAGAATGTTTGGGTCGCCGCCGAAGCGCCGTTGCCACAAGCCGTGGGTGAGAATGGCAACAGCGTCTTTGCCCGGTTGGTTTTCATCTTCCGTAAAGTTCCGGCCCATGCTCGGCTTGACGCCGAGAGCATCGAGAAAATTTGCAGTAATCAGAAAAGCCTGAATGCGTTCGGGAGGATCGATGCCGGTCAGGTTTGCACTCCACCAGCGATACAAAGCGAGCTGTTCGAACGATTGGTTCTGCGATTGCCAGTCGAGATAATTGGCCATTGCCACTTCATTGCGCGTCACACCGCGGCTCGGATACGAGTCCCAGACGGCGACGACTTTGTCGAGCGAGGGAAACGGCAAAGGCTTGAGCAAGAGCGCGTAGAAGGAACTGAAGATCGCAGTGTTGGCACCGATGCCGAGCGCGAGAGTGATCGCAGCGATAAGTGTGAAGGCCGGCCGCTTGATGAGGTTACGGAAAGCGTAACGAACGTCGTTCAGAAAGGCATCCATAGTTCCTCCTGCCCGTAGACACACTGGTGACGTAGAGAGCAACTACAGGTTTAAATTTGGGATTAGACTCTGTGTGAATCCGTGTTACACGGATTGCACGAATTTCTCGCCATTAACGATCCAGCCATCTTCCAGCTGGATGATCCGGTTGCCGTAGGCTGCGTTGGTTTCCGAGTGCGTCACCTGAACGATCGTCGTCCCTTCGTCATTCAGGCGCTTGAACATATCCATGATCTCTTTGCCCTGGGCCGAATGCAGGTTTCCGGTCGGCTCGTCAGCCAGGATGATTCGCGGATTCGCAACCACTGCGCGCGCGATGCCGACGAGCTGTTGTTGACCACCTGACAACTGCGTGGGAAACAAGTCTTTCTTGCCCACCATCTGAAACCGATCGAGCGTGTCGCAAACGATCGACTGCCGATCTTTCTTACTCACGTCGCGATAAGACAAAGGCAACTCGAGGTTTTCGAAAACGGTTTGATCGTCCAGCAGGTGATAACTCTGAAAGACGAACCCGATGTTTCGATTACGCAACGCCGCGCGTTTCTTCGCGTCGAGCTGATGGACCGCCACGTCGTCGAAGTAATACTCGCCGGTCCATGAATGATCGTGCATTCCCAGGATGTGGAGCAGAGTCGACTTCCCTGCTCCCGACGGACCCATGATCGAAACAAACTCACCCGGCTTGATGTCGAGATTGACCCGGCGGAGCACGTAGGTCTTCGTTGGACCGTGGGGAAAAGCTTTTTCGACGCCCCGCAGAGTGATCATGAAATGGCTCCGAATCCGCTTTCTTTCAGTTCGCGTTCCATGATCTCGCGCCGCTCGGCGCCCTGTTCTTCTTCGACGATCTGTCCGTCGAACAAGTGAACGATGCGATCGGCGTGCTGTGCGTAACGCGGATCGTGCGTCACCATGCAGATCGTGGCGCCGGCGCGATGCAGTTCACGCAACAGTTCCATCACGGCTTCGCCGTTGGTCGAGTCGAGGTTTCCGGTCGGCTCGTCTGCAAGCAGGATGCTCGGCGCTCCGGCGACTGCGCGCGCGACGGCGACACGTTGTTGTTGACCGCCGGAGAGCTGGCTCGGCAAGTGTTTCGCACGATGAGCCATGCCGACTCGTTCGAGGGCTTCAGTGGTGCGCTTCTTTCGATCGGCCGAGCTCATGCCGCGATACGTCAGCGGCAGTTCGACGTTTTCGTAAACGGTGAGATCGCCGATCAGGTTAAAGCTTTGAAAGATGAATCCGACTTCGCGGTTGCGAATGCGCGCGCGTTCGGAAAGGGAAAGGTTTTCGACCGGGTGACCGTTGAGGATGTACTCGCCGTCTGACGGCGTATCCAACAGGCCCAGAATCGAAAGCAAAGTAGACTTGCCGCAGCCTGAAGGGCCGGCAATGGAAACGTATTCACCTTGTTTGATGTCGAGGTGAATACCGGTGAGTGCATGTGTCTCGACCTCGTCCGTTTCAAACACTTTCTTGACGTCGGCAAGGTGGATTAGGGGCTGCCCGTTGGAACTCATAGTTCGCTCCTTGAGATTTTTGTTTTAGTGATCCGTAAATTGAACACCACACAACCGCTATTCGTGACGACAAGTCTTCCGAGCTACTGCAGCTTCGGCTCTGCCGCCGGATGTGCGGCATGGCTCTGCCTTGCCGTCCTACCGTAGCCGAATCCGGTTGTAACTATCCTGCGCTGAAGTGTCGGAGATGATTACCTTATCTCCTTCCTTCAGGCCGTCCAATATCTCTACCGTGCTGACCGAGTTGCGTCCGAGCCTTACCGGCTGGCGCACGGCTTCAGAGCCGTCAGCCGTCAGCACAAACATGCCTATCGTTTGATTAGCCTGGCCAAATGCCGGGCGACCAAGCTTCAGCACATCCTTTAGCCGCTCGAGTTCGATTGTTCCATCAACACTGAGATCGGGACGCGCACTCGCCGGCAGCGGTCCGGCCAGCGAAGCATCGACTTCAAACGTACCTTCTCGCGCCGCGGGATCGATGCGGGAAACCGTTCCCTGAATCACGCCGTTGCGAGTATCGACGAGCACCGTTTGCCCGATGCGAACGTCTTTGATCGTCGTCTCGGGAATTCTCAACACCGCTTTCAACGAAGCGGGATCGGCAACGCGCGCGATGTTCAATCCGGGCGTCACCTGCTGACCGACTTGAACGGAAACAACTTGCAGCACGCCGGGCGTTCCAGCGCGCACTTTCAACGCGTCGACTTGTTCACGCCGGAGTTTCGCCATCGCACGCAACTGCGCGAGGCGTGACGATGCGGCATTCAGTTGGGCCTGAGTCGATTTTGAATTAACGGCGAGTCGTTCCTGTTCAACTTTCAGCCGGTTGGCGAGATCCTGAACCGCGACCCGCGAGATCTTCAAAACGAGATCCGCCACGAGGCCTTGCTTTGCGAGCACTTCGTCCGCGTCGAGTTGTAGTTTGGCCTGGCTGTACTGCGAGTTGATCGTCGCAATCGCAGCCCTCTGCGTCATGGTGTCGCTTTCGAGCCGCACGCGCAGGTTCTCTGAGTCGGCTTCAGCGGCTTTGACCTGAAACTCCGCGTCGATAGCCTGTTGCTCCATTTGCGGATTGGAGAGTTCTGCGATCACGGTTGATGCGTCGACTTGAGCGCCGGCCAGAACGGGGATGCTTTCCACGCGTCCTTCTGCCGGCGCGGGTACCCAGCGCGTTACTTCGGGCACCAGCGTCCCGTTACCTCGCACATCACGCACCATCTCACCGCGCTTGACGGTGTCGATCACCGTGGTCGACAGGTCGACGCCGGGTGCGGCGGGTTTGAGTTTAGTGAGGCCATAAGTGATGCCGCCAATGGCCACGAGGCCGACGACGATCAGGATGGCAGTGCGAATCTTCTTTTTGAGCTTGGATTTAGGGGGTCGCTTGATGTCCATAACGCACTCTTTTACTTCAAAGAAATTTAGTGGAGAGCTGTAGAGCCAGTTGAGAGAGCGGCGATTCGCGCGCGAAGTGAACGGAGCCTATCCTTCAGCTATACTTCGAACGCAACTATACAGTTCTCCAGGTTGGTACGTAAACAATACCCGTGCCAACTGGGAAAGTGAAGCATTTACGGGGAAAACGCGTTGGTTTGGCTTTGAAAAACCGTGGAGACGTTTCGCTCGCGGGATCAGCCAGTCCCACTTTCGAGATTGAGGTTTACGAGAGTTTGTGCAGCCTGTGCGAAGAGGTGAATCAACCGTAACACTCGCGGCGCTGCTTTTCACCGTCGAACAGGCGGTCTAACGTCAGGATCAGGCACACGGCAATGGAAATCGTGACGGCGAGATCGAGGGGTGCTCCGTAGTGAAGGTACGCGAACAGTTTGACCTCGGGGTGGACCAACGCTCTTACCTCGGCAAGCTCTTCGTAGTTGCGCAACGTGCGGTATGAGTCCATCCACCAAAGAATGTAAATCGTGAGACCCGCGGCCGATCCGACACTCGCGAAGAATCTGTTGAAAGCTGTTCTCTTAAACACATTCGGCGCTGCGACTAGGAGTGCCACAAGCACGAAAAATCGCGGATAAAAAGGCGGCGGCGGTCCGAAAGTGCAGCCTATGGTCCAGTAGTCACCATCATTGCGTGATGCGAGTTGCGTAAGTGTCTGCGAAAGAATGTCGAGGAAATTGACGGCGGCCAGCAGGCAGGTGGAAAGCATTAAGTGCGCAAACCAATCCGCCTGAGAATAGATCCGCAAGAATCGTTCGCGCCAGGTCATGCCGTTTTAGACAGCGCAAGTCGCGAAAGGTTCCGGTTATTCTGCTGTTTTCAAACTGCTGCCGGAAGCAGGTGTGATGCGTACACGGCTGTGACTCGTCGGTGTGTGCAGGCTCAGACGCGTGCGCATGCGCTGTTGCCACTTGCTGCGTTCGCCGTCCACTTCTTCAAATTGCGCCAACGCGGTGCTGAGAGACTCGCCGCCTAACTGCCGCATCTTCAGATACAACAGCGCGGGAACGATCGCGATCAACGGCACCACAAAAATGTTCGCGAGCCCGAGTACCTGCTGATAAAGTTGGTTACTTAAGGAAGCGCGGGGAACGTTGATTCCGATCCTGATGCGGCCCACGAGAAAACTCACGGTCATCGGAATCACGATCTGAAGTATCGAAACGGCAATGATCGTCCGCCACGAACGCGACGCCAGCTCACGCGCGCGTTTCATCGCGGCTTTGCCGGCCAGGCCTTCCATGAGCACGACCGGCGCGTAAAGCGAGTTGCGTATCCAGATCACGATGCCGGGAATGACAAACAGCAAAGTCCCCAAAAGAATCTTCAGCGTCACTCGAATTACCGTTCTTACAAACGGGCGCCAGCGCTTTTTCAAAACGCCAAAGGCGACGCGCAGCTCGACCGGACGCAAAGGTGCAGCGGTCAGTTGTGTAACGATGATCGCCGTCACACCCGAAATGACCGCGCTTGAAACCATGTAAGCCAGCACATGGGCCAACGCTACAATCGCCATCACCACGGTGATCGCGATGCGCGGGCCACGCGGGCCACCGCGCATATAATGTTCGGCCACCATTGCCGCACTCATCAAAATCGTGGTGACGAATACGGGTATGTGAGCAATCACGCTCAGCTTCACAAACTTCGGAAAGTATTCGCTGTAAAGTGAAAATGCGCGGCGGTACAGCGCGCCGATGCCTTCCGTCTGTCCACGCAACGAGCTTGCAAACGCAAAAGCCGTAGCCGGACGCTCAGCCGGGTTCTTCGCGAGCGCCGACATCACCACACCAGCAACGCGTTTAGGAATCTTTGCGCCTCGTTCGCGCAAGTGGCGCGGTGAATCTTCACGATGTGCGCGCATCACCGCCGAAGTGTTGCCGGAGAACGGCGGCTCACCGGCGAGCATTTGATAAGCGATCACGCCGAGACTGTAGATGTCTGAGCGCATGTCGACCGTGCCGCCGCCGCATTGCTCGGGCGACATGTAAAGCGGCGTGCCCATGATCGCGCCGACACGCGTGAGTGCAGCGCTCGGCACGGTTGTCGCAGTGTGCTGATTTCCGCCGCCGGTTGTTTCGCTGAAAAGCAACGTTCCGTCTTCATCCGTCAAGCTTTCGTTATGCGTGAGCTGCCTCGTGAGGTTGGGCGCTTGCATCAGTGTTTTTACTTCGAGATCCGAATGCGCGCGCAGCTCCGAAACATCGTCAATGATCGTAACTGCGGCCTCTTCTTCGGGCGGCGGCGCTTCCGTCGTTGGTCCAAGTTTCGCGATGCCGAAGTCGAGCACCTTGACGCGATAACCGCCCAGACGATTCGGTTCGAGCCAGATGTTGTCGGGCTTCAGGTCGCGATGAATGATGCCCTGCTGGTGTGCTTCGTTAACGGCGGAGCAAACCTGCTCCATGATGTCGGCGACCCACTCGAGCGGCAGCTTCTTCTCTTCCGCAAGCACGTCGCCAAGCGTGCAGCCGTCGAGATACTCCATCACGAGATACGCAACCTGGCCTTCTTTCACCCGCGCGAAACCGAAGTCGGTAACATCGACGACGTTCGGGTGACGCAAACGGCCCGCGGCGCGCGCCTCGCGTTTGAAACGTTCGACAAACTCGCTGTTACGCATGAACTGCGGCGAGATCAGTTTCAGCGCGACGTAACGTTCGGTGCCGAGGTGCGTGGCGAGATACACGGCGCCCATGCCGCCCTGTCCGAGCAGTTGTTCGAGGCGGTACTTATCGTCGAGCACCTGGCCGACGTAATGTTCCAGTCCCGGCATGAGTTTGGTAATCCTACCATTGATCCATGCCGATCGGCTGGCCGTCCGGAGGGGGTTGTGGGGTTGTGAGATTCATCTTCTTTGGATCTTCCTGAAAGCGTTTGATCTGGTCGAAACTATAGAAAAGAAACGCGCGGCGGTTCTCGTCTGTGGTCAAACGGCGCTGAGTGTTGAGCCACGTCTTCAACTTTTCGAGTTTCCACGACGCAATCGCGCGCACCTGATTCGAAGCGCGATCGCTGGCGGCGAGCGACATCAGGTTTGTTAAGACGACCATGTTCACCGTGTGCTGAATCTCGCCTGCGTAACCGCGGGCCGCGGGCGCTTTCCACGTCGCGGCGAGAATGCGATCGATAACTTCGGCGAGACCGGGATTGCGTGGATCGCGCGCGTGAAACTGCACCAGACGCGCGGCGCGTTCCTGATTGAACAGGAAACCGCTGACGTGATCGGCGATGGCTTCCGCGGGCGCAAGCGCGTCGAACACCGGCTGCGTGCGAATGCGGAAGGTTTCTCGCGATCGCGGGTAACCCGCGGGCCGTGGCGGGATCAAACGCAGCAACGATTCGGGGACCGCGAGCGTTTCCGGTTTGAGTGTTTCGAGTACCGCAGTGAGTGCACGACGCTGTTCTTCGGGCGCAACGATCTGCGTCAGGCGATCGCCTTTGCCTTTCACACTGAACGTGTAGTCCTGACCGCCGACCACTTTCGCTGCCGCTTCGACCTGGTAGCGGTGATACATGTAGATCGGCACCAGCACCTCTTCGATCGTCGCGAGCGGCGCGCCTTCGCGAATGTTGTTCTCGCCGAAACGCTTGAGAGCAGCCGCGCGCACGCGCATCACGTTGCCTAACTCGTCGACTGCGTTGCGGCCGTTGTCCCAAAGATGGGCCACCGAACTCGCGCTGCCTTCAGCGCGTGCATCCTGATCGGTGAGATACATCAGGCCACGTGCGAACGCGGCGCTCAGAGTGCTGTCGAGTTCTCGTGCTTCGTTTGTGCCCGGCGCGAAGTCCTGATAACCGTAAGCGATCGCGACCTTGTCCCACTCGCCGATGCCTGTTGCATAAGCGTCTGAAAGATCGGGCACACCGTCGGGACCGAGCTTGGCCCACGGCGCTGGATAGTCCATCACCGAAGCGCGGCCGACCGGACTCGCCGCGTAGTTGTGTTGCAGTCCCAACGTGTGGCCCACTTCGTGCGCCGAGAGTTGCCGCAAACGCGCGAGCACCATCTCCAACAGCTTTGGCGACGCGGTGTTCGTGTTGTTGTAGGGCGCGAGCAAACCTTCCGCGATCAGGAGATCCTGGCGATCTCTTAACGAGCCGAGCGAAACACGTCCCTGAATAATCTCGCCCGTGCGCGGATCTGTGAGCGCGTTGCCGTACGACCAACCACGCGTCGAGCGATGCACCCACTGGATCACGTTGTAACGCACGTCCATCGGATCGACTTCGGGCGGCATCACTTCCACGCGAAATGCATCTTTGTAACCGATCGCTTCGAACGCCTGGTTCCACCAGCGCGCGCCGTCGAGCAAGGCCGAACGAACCGGTTCGGGCGCGCCGCGATCGACGTAGTAAACGATCGGTTCAACTGCGTCACTCACGCGCGCTGACGGATCTTTCTTCTGCAAGCGATGACGCGCGATGAAGCGTTTGGTTATTTGATCTTCGATCGGCGTCGCGAAGTCCATGTAGTCGATTCCGAAATAACCGGCGCGCGGATCGAACACACGCGGCTTGAAACCGGGTTCGGGCAACTGTACGAATGAATGGCGTTCGCGCACGGTGATCGCTTCCGGCACCGGCACGACGCGCCGCACTAATGGACCGGTCGGTTCGCCGGTGAACGTCAGCGTAGTTTCAACCTCGGTGTTGCGTGGAAAGTTTTTGGTGTTCGGAAGGTAAAAAGCGCTGCGCGTCGGATCGAGCCGATAAGTTCCCTGTTGGCTGCGTTGCAGCGTGTTGGTGACCTGATGAACGTCGCGCAGGTAGAAGCTGGTCGCGTCTACGAGCACGCGTCCGTCTTCTTCAGCCGCGACTTCGAAACCCCAGAGCGTCGACTCCGCGAACGCGTCTTTCACGGCGAGACGTTCGTCGGCGTTGTTTGACGTGGCGCGAAAAGAATAGTTCGGCGCCACAAGCAGGACGCGTGGTCCAGTGCGATCGAAACGCACGATCGAACTGCTGCCGAGTTGTCCGCGATCGAGGCCGAGGTCGTTCGAACCGATACCCGCCGGCAGCGATTCAACGTAGAGAAACTCGGTGTTCCACTTGTCGATCTCCAGCCAGATCTTCCCAGCCTTCGCATCCCAGTAAAAGGTGAAGAACCCCGGAAACTTCTCCATGCCCTTCACCTTGTCCGCGATTGTTTGTGCCTGAACAGCCACGAACGAACACAGAAAGAGCACGAATAAGCACAGTAGTCTTGTTTGCTTCATGGCTGGTCTTTCCACTCGGGAATGCGTCCCGGGGTCCAGGGCGCGCCGGCTGATTCGAGTTGTTTTTCCAGACGCGCCAGATCGACTTCGATCAGTTGGCGCAGTTGGACCAGCACGCCTTCGAAGTCCTGGGCCGCAGCGGTGTATTGGTTCTGCTGCGTCTGCGTCGGACGTGCGGTGGACATGCGCTGCGCGCCGACAACGTAACCGACGCGGTCGCTGATCGACGGCGCCGTGTTCATGTTTCGCTGTCTCGCGGCGGAATCGCCACTCAACGCGCGGAGAATCTCGTTGTTTCGTTTCTCCAACGCCATCGCGTCTTCGTACAGACGCGCCGGCAGCGACGGTGTTTCCGCGATCGCTCGTTTGATTGCCGTGAACCGCGGCCGGAGCGCGTTCGCGGCTTGCGTTGCGCCATTCACCGCGCGTTGCAAACGCACCGCTTTCTGCTGGAACTCAACCAGCGCCGTGCGATCCGCAACCGACATGTTCTCCTGTCCCTCGACCACCACCTGAAACTCCTGCGCTGGTCCAAGCGGCGTGATCACACCATCGACTCGCTTCGCAACGACCATTTTGTAAGTGCCCGGCATCACGAGCGGCCCTGAAGGCGGTTCGAAATCGAAATCCGCATCGGGCGGCGGCGGGGCGGAAAGGTTCGCAGCCGGATAACGCAGGTCCCAACTCAGCCGCTGAATTCCCGCGGTGGCTGGACCAGTCAACCGGCGCACCACACGATCGCTCGAGTCCGTAACCGTCACGACGATCGCAGGCGCGTCCTCTTCTTCCTCGGCGCGCAGTTGCTCGCGCGTGGGCCAACCAACCGGCGCGCCCCTTCTTTCCGCTTCCCTTTCCGCTTCGTGACGTCTTTCCTTGCGCGTCTTGAGCGCGTCTTTCAGATACCACGTCACCGTGGCGCCAAACGGCGGATTGTCGGCGGTGTAAAAAGCCTCGCCCTGAAAACTCTTGCCGCGCCCGCCGAGCGGTTGCGACTGGATGTACATCAACGCGTCCTTCACCGGAAACACAGCCGCTTCCTGCCGCAACATTTCGGGCTTGAGCAAACGCAGCGGCGTGTAGTTGTCGAGAATGTAAATGCCGCGGCCAAACGTGCCGAGCACCAGATCGTTCTCGCGTTTCTGAATGTTGATATCGCGCACCTGTATCGTCGGCAGACCACCTTTGATTTGGATCCACTTCTGCCCGCCGTCGATCGAGAAGAACAGACCAAACTCAGTGCCGACGAACAAAAGATTCGGGTTTACGTGATCTTCCGCGACGGACCACACCGGCCAGTTCTTCGGCAGGTTCGAGCTCAACGCAGTCCACGTGCGGCCCGCGTCAGTCGTTTTCAGAATGTAAGGCTTGAAATCGTTGTTCTGATGATTGTTGAAAGTGACGTACGCAGTGTTCGCGGCGTGATTTGAAGTGATGATGCGGCTGACGTAAGCCATGTCGGCCACGCCGGGAAACTTTTCGATCTTGCGCCAGTTCTTGCCGCCGTCTTCGGTGACCTGGACCAGGCCGTCGTCGGTGCCGACGTAAATCAAACCTTCTTTCTTCTGCGACTCAGCGAGCGCTGAGGCGTTACCGTAGAAAGCCGTCGAAGCGTTCTTTGCGACCGCGTCGATACCCCAAACCTTGCCCATCACCGGCAGCTTGTCGCGATCGAGGTTGCGCGAAAGTTGACCGCTGATCAGCGTCCAACTGTCACCGCGATCGTCGCTGCGAAACAACTTGTCCGACGCCATGTAAAGTCGCGTGCGCGAGTGTGGACTGATGATGAACGGCGAGTCCCAGTTCCAACGCATCGGATCCTCGTTGCGGCCCACTTGCGGTTGAATGCCGATACGCTCACCCGTGCGCCTGTCGAAACGAACGATCACGCCGTGTTGTAACGTCGCGTAGATCGTGTTCGGATCTTCCGGATCGACTTGCGAACGAAAACCATCGCCGCCGTTTGTGACAAACCAGTCGGAATTAACGATGCCGGACGCGCTGCGAGTGCGCGATGGGCCACCAAAGCTGAAGTTGTCCTGCGTGCCCCCGTAAATGTTGTAGAACGGTTTCGCGTTGTCGGTGGTGATGTCGTAGAACTGCGGCACCGGAAGGTTCGCTTTGAACTCCCACGTTTGCGCTCGGTCGAAACTCTCGTAAACACCACCGTCACAACCCATCAGATAATGATCGGTGTTTTCCGGATTGATCCAGATGTCGTGATCGTCGACGTGCCTGCTCCGCGATCCCAGACGGCGCAGCGTGCGCCCGCCATCGTCGGAGACCATCGTGTAAACGTTCATCACGTAGATACGATCGACCTCTTTGGGATCGGCGACGATGCGCGCGTAGTACATCGCGGTCGTGTCGTATTCGTTGCGTCGTTCCCAACTGCTGCCGCGATCGGATGAACGAAAGATTCCGCCCCGGCGATCCGCGGCTTCGACCGTGGCATAGATCACGTTTGAATCGACAGGGGAAATCGCAAGACCGATGCGACCGAGTTCAACTGTCGGCAAGCCCGCGCGCAACTTATTCCACGTGGCACCCGCGTCCGTTGATTTATAGATCGCGCTTTCGGGTCCGCCGTTGATGAGCGTCCAGAAGTGTCGCCGGCGTTGATAAGAAGCGCAGTAGATCGTGTTCGGATCGTTTTGATCGATCACGACGTCGGTGACGCCGGTGTTCTCGCTGATGTTGAGAATGTTCTTCCACGTCTTGCCGCCGTCAGTGGTTTTGAAAAGACCACGCTCGCCGCCCGGGCCCCACAACGGTCCCTGCGCCGCGACGTAGACGATGTTTGAATCTTTCGGATCGATGACGATGCGGCCGATGTGTTCGGAAGTCCGCAAGCCGACGTTGCGCCAGGTGCGGCCGCCGTCTTCCGATTTGTAAACGCCGTTGCCGTAGGAGACGCTGCGCTGGCTGTTGTTCTCGCCCGTGCCCACCCACACGACTAACGGGTTCTTCGGATCGAGCACGATCGCGCCGATCGAATAGGAGCCTTCGTTATCAAAGACGGGTGTCCACGTTGTGCCCGAGTTTACGGTTTTCCACACACCACCCGACGCGACGCCGACGAAGTATTTCGCCGGGTTCTTCGGATCGACCGCGAAGCCGATCACGCGGCCTGAAGTGAACGCTGGTCCAATCGAGCGAAAGCGCAGGCCGTTGAAGGTCGGCGTCGACATTGGATCGCGTGGTGTGGGAGAGGCTTCAGGCGTCGGCGTAGCGCTGGCGGTTGGACTCGGGCTAGGGATCGGCGACGGAGAAGGTTGTTGGGCCAGGACGCACGGATACAAAAACAGGATTAAAAACAACGCGCGGGTACACGTAGACATAGTCTTTGAGAGTTTCCTTTAGTTGGACTTGGAGACACGGATAAACACAGATCCGTGTTTAGTGCTGCTGCTTACTTCAGGTGCTGTCTGAAAAAGTCGATCGTGCGCTGCCACGCGTCGGCAGACGCTTCGGCATTGTAAACCTCGGGGCGCGTGTCGTTGAAAAACGCGTGATCCGTCTGCGGGTAGATGTGCGTTTCGACCTGCTTGCCCAGCGACTTCAACTGCTGCTCCAACTGCCGCACTACGTCGGGAGTGACAAACCCGTCCTTCTCGGCGTAGATGCCGAGCACCGGCGCGCTCAGGTTCGGCAGATCGGGTTTGACGTTGGGATGAATACCGTAAAAGACAACGCACGCGGCCACGTTCGAATTTTTTGTCGCTGCGTACAGCGCCAGCGCGCCGCCCATGCAGAAGCCAACGATTCCCACTTTATCGCCGGTAACCGCATCGTGATCCAGCAGGTATTGAATGGCGCCGCTGATGTCCTGTTCAGCTTCGTCGATGCGCAAGGCCATCATCAACTTGCCCGCTTCATCCGGCGACTTCGTCGTCTGGCCGTGATAAACGTCGGGCGCGAGGGCGACGAATCCCGCGTCGGCAAATCGATCGCAAACGCTTTTGATGTGATC